>DUKW01000028.1 GCA_013329105.1 Candidatus Methanomethylophilaceae archaeon
TGGTGATATTATGGGTAACGGAAATAGTAAGGTGGCCATAGTAGTCGCTGAGGGTTCGTACGATAAGGCGATGGCATCTGTCTTCCTGGGTTCTACCGCTGCCAGCCTCGGTATTGAGGTCCATTTGTTCTTTACCTTCCTCGGCCTTGAATTGTTGAAGAAAGGGAAGAGACCAAAACTGAAGGGTCTCTACCGCCTGTTCACGGGAAGCTTTGAGAAGAAGATGAAGGGAATAGGAGTGGACTCTTTCCAGGAGATGCTAGATACATGTGTGGATCTCGGTGTTAAACTGTATGCGTGCAGTACATCTATGGAAGCTATGGGCATCAAGAGAGAGGATTTGCGAGACGGAGTCGAAGTGCTGGGAGCCGCCTCATTCCTTAGCCTGGCATCGGAGTCTGAGGTGCAGCTATTCATAGGGTGAAACCATGCCCTCAAAACTCTTCCTTTTACTTAAATCACCATTGGAGTGGTCAGGGTCAAATATTATGGCCTCTCTCTCCGGTGATGATGAGCGGGCGGTGGTACTGCTTAATGATGCGGTTCTGTTTGCCCTGGGAGGTGAACACCTAGATGCTCTCAGTAGCATTTGTCCAACGATATATGCTATGAGGGATGATATCGATGCCCGAGGTCTCAAGCCCTCTGAGAGGGTGGAGACTATAGACTATGATCGCCTGGTGGAGTTGATAATGGAAGAGTACGATCAGACCATTACAGTATAGGTGGGACAATGTCGACGTTATTGATCCAAATAAGATCGGGTACGATGATGAACATGGACACCAATGTCCTCGTGAAACTGTCACAGGCTGCGCTTGACCAGGGGCATAAAGTCAAAGTTTTTGCCTACGGCGAAGGTATAACTACTCTCAAGGACGGGCAGGACCCTAAAAGATTCCCCAACGTGGGAGAGATACTGAAAGAGCAGATTCCCCAGGGTCTTTCTCTTGTAGCATGTGAGACCTGTTGCTATGCCCGTGGCATCAAAAGGGGAGAAGAATTCGAAGGATCAAAGATAGGCAGTCTGACCAACGACCTCTCTGTATTCATCGCTGACTGTGATAGAATGGTTACTTCAGCTAGGTGATAAGATGGCAAAAAGCGTTGCATTATTAATCACTAAGCCTCCTTATGGCACAGAAGATGCATTTGCAGGCATAAGGGAGGCTATGGCCCTGGCAGTATCTGGGTTAGTGGAGCGAACGGTGGTCCTGCTAATAGGAGAGGGTGGCCTGAACGCTCTCACATCACAACGTCCTGAGGCATTGTCAATGCCCTCTAATCTTGAGGCTGTAAACGATTTATTGGCGCTCGAAGTGGAGACCTATGTGGTTAAGGAAGACCTCGATAGGATATTGCCAGATGCCGAGCTGATAGAAGGCGTTAGACCAATAAGTTGGGACGAGGCCCGTGGAATAATCGCAGAGGTTGATCTAGTTACTACTTTCTAAGTGAAAAGTGGTTTAAGAGGTTTTAGTTCAAGCTCTGGTTATTGCACCGATCAGTTGACTGACCTGGATCAGGGCCTCATCTTCGTTTTTACCTATTTTCTCAGCATGTAAGGCAATTTTAGAACGGAACATCTCTAGTTCGGATTTGTTAAGTTTGTCCTGTTTTTCGGCCAGTTTCTTCTCGGCGAACGTCAGGGCCTTACCAAGTTGTGTATCTCCATAATCCTTAATAGCAGCAGACGCTGGTGGAGCCTTTGTGGTGCTTGCTTTCGGGACTACTTTTGCCTTCTCATCGCTGTCCTCTTTCTTAAATAATGCCTTAATCTTATCTACGATTCCCATCTCATACCCCCTCCTTAGTAGGAATATTTTGGTACATTGCACCCATGTGCCAATAGTTGAGTTATTAGTTTATAAATATTATCAAAAAGAAATTCTTCGTTGCGAATTATGGCTTATTGACGAATCTCTCTTTCATAAAAAAGGATCTGAGTAGTTTTTCGTTTTATGGAGAATTTTTGTGAGTAGATATGTTAATAAAAAAAGACATACAGCCGACTTGCAGATTTGCAGTGCCCTATGGGAAAATTAGATATTGCCGCCGATCGATGTCCATGGGTGCACTCTTCAGAAAGGCTAGACTCTGTACCCTTTTCGGGAATAAGAAAGATGTTTGATATGGCCACTCCTGGCGCCATCAATCTTGGGATAGGAGAACCGGATTTCCAACCCCCTCACGAGGCTATCGACGGGCTCTGTCAGGCTTGTAGGGATGGAATGAATAAGTATGGCCCTACAAACGGTATATTGCAATTACGTGAAGCCGTTGCTGTTTATTCTAAACGATATGGCAAGGAGGTGGAGGCAAAGAATGTTATAATAACACCCGGAGGTACGGCCGCTCTCATAACCATTATGCAATCCTTTGTGAACCCAGGTGATGAGGTGCTCATTCCTGACCCAGGGTTCCTTGTCTACAGACCACATGTCATGCTTGCCGGTGGTGTGCCAATCGAATATCCCCTGACAGAAGAGGGGTTTCAGCCTGATATAGATGCCATCGCTGAATTGATAGGTCCCCGTACAAAGGCGATAATAGTCAATAGTCCTTCCAATCCCACTGGTGGTGTTATCAGTAAGGGAGTTAGAAACGCGATCATGGAGATGGTCGCTGACCACGGGCTCTTTGTGGTGTCAGATGAGGTTTATGATCGTTTCATATACGAAGGTGAACATCATTCTTTCCTCTGTGACTTGGATCATAGCATAGTTGTGAATGCCTTCTCGAAATCCCTTGCCGCAACCGGGTGGAGGATAGGCTATGCTATAAGCAATGCAGAGACAGTGGACCAGATAGGCAAAATGCAATATCATATGACTGCTTGCCCTAACACACCCGTTCAATTCGGTGTTCTCAAGGCGATGCCAGTGATGGAAAGCTTCATATCTAGCATGATCCCGGTCTTCAGGAAAAGAAGAGATATAATATCAAAGAGAATCAGGGCCATCGAGGGATTTGAGATGGTGCCCCCACAGGGTTCCTTTTATGCTTTCCCGTCTTATGATATGGGTATCCCCTCCGCAGATTTGTCTATGCGTCTGATGGGGGAAGGACTTATATGCACCCCAGGATCTTCTTTCGGACCAGCTGGTGAGGGGCATCTTCGCTTTTCGTATGCAACGACCGAGGACAAGATCGAAAAAGGGATGGATATCTTGGAGAGAGTAGTTGGAAGAATGAAAGGAACGAGGAGGTAAAGAAATGAGCGATGATGAAACGGTAAACGAACTGTTCAAAGAAGACGAGTGCATTAATTTAGAAGAACACCTATGGGGAAAGAACCCCCAGCGTGCCCGGGCTCTCATGGAACTCTGGTTTGTTATTATGCATGAATAGGGGATTGAGGATGACAAATCGGAAGAGGGAAAAAGGGA
This sequence comes from Candidatus Methanomethylophilaceae archaeon, assembly GCA_013329105.1. Taxonomy (GTDB): domain Archaea; phylum Thermoplasmatota; class Thermoplasmata; order Methanomassiliicoccales; family Methanomethylophilaceae; genus UBA9915; species UBA9915 sp9915u. The sequence continues at coordinate 3,390 of DUKW01000028.1, forward strand.
AATGATCTTC
>DUKW01000153.1 GCA_013329105.1 Candidatus Methanomethylophilaceae archaeon
AGAGATACAAACTCCTCCTGACGGGGGCGCGGTTGGTAGGAAAAGAGACGCATAGCTGGTATACAGTTGTCCTTTAAAAAGGGGTTTCTATGGGAGTTAATCGAAACTGATATGCTCAGTCCCGGCTCCAATATTCATCGGGTATGTCATCATAGACGGACTCAACCTCTATATCGACATCGCCGACGCTGCTATTCATAGATATGAGCTCCAGTATCCTATCACGTCGGAACAGCCAATAGTGTATTCTCCACTCCCGACCGTCATATAATGTGGTTTCCTCTCGCTCCGTAGTGAGTATGCCCGTGTCTTCCAGCATGTAGAAAGCATCGCGATCCTCCGGCTCCAGCATATTGTCGATGATCCTATCAGAGTAACCGAAGAAATTAAGAACGTGCTGCGCCAGATGCTCGGCCTCTTCAGCCGGCATACCTCGGTTATCAATGCCGTTTCTGATGGCCAGGGTAAGATCGCCTACAGTAAGTGTCGTTCGTTTGGATAGCCCCGTTCCTGTGTCGTCCAATAACTCTTCCATTGCCATTTTGTCTTCCAAAGTAAACTCCATTACGATTACCTTCCTCCTCATAGAGGGCATGAATAAAGATAGACCTTCCATTCCAAGTATATATAGATTTCTCTGTGGCAGATTGACCCTTCCGCTCAGCTATCAAAGACCATACAGCAAAGTTATAAGCAAGCTTTGCTTTTGGCAGTCTGTCCTTGATAGAAGGAAGGTCGGTACGATACGACGGGGAGCCCTTTGAGTTCGCCTTCACAGGCAACCTGACTTGCCCTTTGTGGGAGAGGTTGGTTGATACGGCGCCGAAGACTGCTCATACAGGACGCCCATCAACGAGACAGAGCTTTTTCCGCCTGAGACCGATCGTTGAATACCGTGATAAAGAATGATGCCTGCATAGCTCAGGCGATAAGGATGGTGACGTGATTTTAAATGTCAGCGGATAGCTCGAAGTCGTTCAAAAATAAATGGTTCGTACTTGCCGCCGTCATGCTGGGCAGCATAATGGGTCCCATTGATGCCAGCGCTGTAAACGTTGCGTTACCAACCATCGCAGACCAATTCAATATCGGAATGTCCACCGTAGAATGGGTCACAATGAGTTATCTTCTTATGATAAGCAGCCTGCTGCTTACATACGGCCGTCTGGGAGACCTCTTCGGATACAAGGTGATCTACCTCTCTGGTCTTATCGGTTTCACCATCTCATCAGCTATATGCGGTTTTTCTGGCAGCATCGGGATGCTCATATGCGCCCGTGCACTGCAAGGAGCCACCGCGGGAATGATGATGGCCGTCTCCCACGCAATAGTTGTCAGTACGTTCCCAGCCCGGGAGCGCGGCAGGGCGCTGGGAGTAAACGCTACGAGCGTTGCGTTGGGGCTCTCTATGGGCCCGACACTGGGTGGCTTCATTACCGCACATTTTGGTTGGCGTTTCATTTTCTTTATTAATATCCCCATAGGAATTGCGGCGTTCATTCTAGTAATGAGAGTAATGCCGAGTCAATCTGAAGAAGAGAAAGAAAAAAGCCATAACCTGGATATCCTTGGAGCTGCCACAGCCTTCGTCACTCTTCTCGTCTTCCTACTAATCGTCAACCGCTGGCAGGAGATGGGCTTCGAAATGATGGCGGTCATGCTTCTTGTCCTCATTGCTTCATTGTCCATCTTCTTACACACCGAAATGACCATACCCCAGCCGATGCTGGACTTGAGCATATTTAAGGTCAAGACCTTCTCCTTTGCCAACCTAAGCGCCATGCTCAATTACATGTCTCAGAATGTGATGGTCTTCCTGACACCTTTCTATCTGCAAAGAGTGCTGGGGTATACGCCGGACCGCATCGGCTTGGTGATGGTGGCCATGCCTCTGATGATGGTTATTGTAGCGCCGATCAGCGGTACCCTCTCTGACAGGATTGGCACTCGGTCCTTAAGCGCCATCGGCACGGGAATCTGTGCCTTAGCCATGCTGCTTATGGCAAAGATCGAGATTATGCGAGGTGACGTCACATGGTGCCTCGCACTGTTCGGGCTTGGTACCGGTCTGTTCCAGTCACCGAACAACAGCGCTGTGATGGGGAGCGTTCCTAAGAGGCACCGGGGCACTGGCTCGGCCGTCCTGGCGAGCGTTAGGAATATAGGGATGGTGCTGGGAATCGCGTTCGGGGGTGCGATGGTGGCGCGCCAAACGATCGCCTATACCCCTCTGGGCAATGATGCTTTCTTGTTTGCACTTCATGATGCATATCTCATGGGTGCGATCTTCTCGCTCATAGCCGCCCTCGCCACGCTCATCCGTTACAAGGAGGAGATAGAGAGCTGAGTGCCACAAGAATGCCAGCGTGTCATCCCAGTCATTTCATATAGGTCTTAGGCTGGCTGAGGCGTATGAAATGGGCCTCATGGAAGCGCTCCAGTGAGGCTATCTTTTCCATCACTGATTCGGGCACCTCTTGATCAACACTCATAAGCATGAGGGCGTTACGCTCTTTGGCCTCACGAGCCACTGCCATACCGGCTATGTTCACATCGTTATCACCGAGCATACGGCCGATTGTGCCTATCACACCCGGACCGTCGCGATAGACGGCCATGAAGAAATCAGCGTCCATAGGAATATCGATGTTATAGTGGTCTACACCGACAATACGTAGCTGCCGACCTGGGAAGACCGTGCCACGCACCTCGCGAGAACCACCTGAGCCGGAGAGTTTCACACTGACCATGTTGGTATAATGCTCGCATTCGTCCACCTTGGTCTCCACTACCTTTATGCCCTTGCTCTTGGCGATCGACTCAGCATTGATTATGTTGGTATTGTCACCGACGATATTAGAAAGCACACCTATCAGTGCCGAGAGAGTCAGCATACGGGTGTTCTTGGACGATAGCTCGCCGTAACAGGTGACCTCGAGACGGTCTACGGGACCGCTGCGACTTTGGAATGCAAAAGAACCCAGGCTCTCAGCCAGCGGTATGAATGGAGCCAGCTCTGCATCCACCTCCCCACGGGGAGCGTTGACGGCGTTGGAGATAATCCCATCGCGGAGAAACATCACAACATGCTCCGCCATCTCAACGGATACCTTCTCCTGAGCCTCAACTGTC
>DUKW01000057.1 GCA_013329105.1 Candidatus Methanomethylophilaceae archaeon
ACCAGGAATTTTTTCCACTTCATACTCGTCACCATCAAATACCAAAAACATTAACTGAAATCCATCAGACTCGAACCCTTCTTTGCGGGGGTTGGATACTACAGACGCACCATATCCATTATCAAAACGATATATCTTATGGAATCTCCCTCCATCCATGCAACCACAAACACACCTAGCGTTCAGGTCAACCTCGAACCTTTCAAGATCCATATTATCATCTCCTTTGCTAAGTTTGATGTCACATTCAATATGATTGTGAACATATCTCTATCCAAGAAAAGGATATAAAATATCAAGGAAAGAATATTTAATCATAATATTTTATAAAAATAATTACTTAAGGTTTTGTTATTAACGGGGTATATCTTTAAGCGAGGGGTGTTTCTCTACATCCCTACTAGTAATTTTTAAATATTATAATGATATGCTGCTTTCGTATTTTTACATTTTTCTACTTAAAATATGGTTATATAACCTTATAAATTATCTGTATATTTATAGGTAAAGACTACTTTTTTGGTATATATATCCTATTTTAAGGTTATATCATCCATCCATATAACACTATTTTAATATTAAAATCACGGATTTGAAAATTAGCAGGCAGACAAAGCCGCTAAAGGAGGAACATAATGAATAAAGAAGAAATATTAAACGGATTGAGTGAAGCTGTGATTTTAGGAAAGCCTGATCAGGCTAGAAGCTACGCTCAACGGTCGATCGATGAAGGTATTGACCCATTGGACGCTATCAATAATGGGCTAGTGAAGGGTATGTCAGTGGTTGGTGACCGCTACGCCGCACGAGAGGTCTACCTTCCACAGGTACTTATGTCCGCAAACACAATGTATGCCGGTCTGGATATCCTGCTGCCGATGATACCCAGTGAAGAGCTCGAAGATAAGAAAAAGGTGGCGATTGGGGTTGTCGAAGGCGATGTTCATGACATAGGCAAGAACATCGTAAAGACAATGATGACTGCGGGCGGATTCGAGGTCAAAGACCTCGGCAGAGACGTCCCGATTGAGACTTTCATAAGTGTAGCTGAGAGTATCAAAACGGATGTGGTGGCAATGAGCACACTTATGACACCTACCATGGATGGTATGAAGGACGTCATTGACGGTCTGATAGAGAGTGGATACCGCTCAAAGGTCAAAGTGGTCATCGGTGGACCCCCTACATCTCCTGAGTTTGCTGAGGAAATAGGCGCTGACCACCGCGATGCAAACGCGCAGGACTCTGTGGCATGGCTCAAGGAGGCTTTATTTTGAACCACATCGAGAGAGATATGGCTGCCCTTAGTGATGCAGAGGCCGATCGTCTTCCTACCTACCCCATTGCCTGTGGTGTAAACCGAAAGCTACTGGGAGACAATGTTACGTATTCCATGTGGTGCAAGGATCCCAAGATATTTGCCAATGGCTTCATAGCCGGTCAGAAATATTTTGACTTTGACTTCGCAATCGGTCTTATGGACCTCTCAGTTATGGCAGGGGATCTGGGAGCACATGTACGGATGGATGATGAGAACACACCTTTTGTAGACAAGCATATAGTCCACAGCCTAGAGGACTACGAGAAGCTTGAGGTTCCCGACATCAGGAAGGGACGCTCTCACGTTATTGTTGAGGGGACCCGTCTCTTTAACGAGAAACTGAAAAATGAGGTCATATGTGCTGCATTCCTTGAGGGGCCCCTTTTGGCCTTAACACAGACCGCTGGTGCAGAAAGAGTGTTCATGGATATGTTCACTGACCCCTCAGCGGTACATGCCGGGTTAAGAACGATGGTAGAATTCGACCGCCAGATGGTTGAAGCATTCAGTGAGACTGGTGTGGCCGGGTTAGTATGGGACTATCTGTGGGGCAACTACTCATGCCTTGGTGATGAGGAATATAATGAGTTCGAGGGCTGTGATAAATATGCGGGAATGCTTAACAAGCTGACCGCTGACAGTGGCATGGCCTTGTGTATCCATAATTGCGCTGATCTTCCTCATCTGGATACTCAGGTCAAGAAGTTCAAGCCTGTGATATACAGTATGGCTTATTACCCTCTTATCCCCGACTCCCCATCTGCGGGAGAAGTGATCGACAAGGGTTACGCAGATAACTGCCTCATTGCTGGCAATATAGATCCACAGATGTTCATCCGCGCCAAAACAGAGAAGATATCCAAGGTCACCTCCGACCTGTGTCAAGAGGTGAAAACTGCTCTCTGTAGAAGGGGACTAAAATCACGCTACTGTATAGCTAGCGGTTGCGAAGTGCCTCCAGACAGAGCAACCAAACTGGATAACATCAAAGCTGTGGTGGACACTGTCAAAAGAGATGGCGTTCTCGAAGGCTGTTGATGCCCAAACCCTTTCCAATTTATTTCATACCATGAAGTGTGATTTCAATGAAAGTCTCGCAGATTGCAGGATTCCTTGGCAGCGGTAAGACGACTGCCGTGATGAAGATAGCCGAAGGATTGGTGAATAAAGGGTGTCGTATTGCTATCGTGGTCAACGATGTGGGTGAGATAAGTATTGATTCTAAATTCATTGAAGCTAACGGTCTAGAAGCCCGTGAGATATCAGGCGGATGCATCTGCTGTCAGATAGCAGGATCTTTTGCTGAGACACTGGCTAAGCTTCATGAGGGTTTCAATCCCGATATAGTTATTGTGGAGCCGTCCGGTGTAGCGATACCTTGGGGCCTGAAGCGCGCCGCTGAATATTCCGAGGCGAAAGCAGATATGGTCATCGAACATGCACCGGTCATTACATTAGTGGATGCCGTCCGTATTGACATGCTAATGAGGGCTGTCCGCCGTCTTGTTGAGACACAGATCAGAGAGGCTGACATATGTTTTGTTAATAAAGTCGATGTTGCGACACCGGAGGCAATAACGAAGACCGAGGAGCTCATTCGCTCTATCAACCCTCGGGCAGAGATCGCTCATCCTTCATCCATAACAGGAGAGGGGTTAGAGATAGTGTATGATGCCATTATGAATAGGACATCTCCGCGTTATGATGATGCCGTGGAAGAAGAAATGCTACGTAAGGAATATGCTAAGGGGGTATGATGTTGTCCGAAGACAATGAGCAACTCCATATAGAGATGCACCGCGCCGTCGATGAGCTTGGCAAATATGTCATAGTGTTAAGGGTTACCAGCAATACCGGTGTCAACAAAGACGAGGTTACAAGGTTCATGAATCAGATAATGAAACGCTCAGTTCAGGAATGCATGAGGAACGGAGCAGATCTGGTAGGACATGTGAAGTCCTTCCTTTCATGTCCAGAGGGGAATCTTATGGGTAGCATCGTTGAGGCTGACCAGGAAGAAGTGGCTATAAAGGACTCCCTCCCGGTGCAATCTATCAACGGGTTCGAGTTTACTATGCATGTTATAGTGCATGGGATATGGGATGACAAAGTGAGAGATCTCACCCGTTCTATACTTAACGAGGTCTTCGACGACTATGACATGTCCTTCGAGATAGTGGAAGACTATTACGATACCGAGAAGGGGGTAGCGCATCATGGGGGTGGTTAAATGATTGGAACAGAAGGATTTTATGAAGCGATGAGGAGTAAAGGTTTCTCTCCGGATACAATTCGCTCGCTGAGAAAGTTCAAGTGTCCTGTGTGTGGGTTTGAATTCTCTATGATATATGCTAGAACAATAGCCTGTCAAGGTTGTCCAGAGGCGATGAAAAACTGCCCTAAGGTTCGATGCTCCAAATGCGATACAGAAATACTGATAGGGGTTACGCCCGAAGTTTTCGGTAAAGATAAGTAGTGCCACATGGCCGATCACATATCCCTCATT
>DUKW01000041.1 GCA_013329105.1 Candidatus Methanomethylophilaceae archaeon
TGCCTCAAAGACAGATGCTACTATCTTGTAATCGTAACGGGACGCGATCTCTGGCAGGATGCTGCTCTCTGGACCGAAGGCCCCTATGCAACCCCGGTTTTTGTCCCAGGATAGTGGACAATCAGCACAAATGCGGTTCATCTCGTCGAAGGAGATCATATGCCAGGCGGTCATGCGGTTTTCTGGCCTTGAAACCTTAAGAACCTTTTCCCGTTCCTCATCCCCAAGACCAGACAGTTCCACCCACCCATTATATTTCTTTTCGGCAAGAGGTTCTAGTAACGACCGGTCATTTTTATTTTTAACTTTATCGAGGTATATCGATCCGATATCTGGACTGAGACGGTTTCTCTTCAGGAATGCTTCCCAGTCGTCTAAAACCACTTTTGCCCTATCTAACGGTACGACCATGTCGTATTGGGATAATTTCTCGAAACCATCGACTGGTTCCACCAATACTTTGCAGATATCAGTTTTCATTTTACGGCAAAGGGCGTTCTCCGCCTCCAGTTCGCAAATTGCAATATTGATTCCCATTGTCAAACCTCATCACTGCGAAACCCGGCTCTATATTTATTGATTTACCAGAGCTTTCCCATCAAATAAATTCGTAGTCGTTATCTTTTTTCTTTTTTTGTTTCTTCTTTTTCGACTGGTCGCTCTCTTTTTCGTCCAAGTTTGCCTTCATGCGCAGATAACAGCCCCGGTAGCTTCCAAAATCAGCAATATAGACAGCACCTTTGAGAAGGACCAGCATCATTAAAAGATATGTCATTCCAGGCAATCCTATGTTTATGGTGGCGTTAAGGACAATATCTGGTAAATCATCACCCAGTACCAAAACGAGGTCATTGATCTCTAGAGGGATGACACCTCCGTTCGTGATGAAGAAGAGCCATAGCATTATTAAAGGAACCTGCACAAGTCCAAAGATCATGTGCGGTATGCTACCTCTCCCAAACAGTCCCAGCGGAAACGCTATGATAACAATGGGGATACCATAGGTTATCACGAGAACCATGAAGGTATGCATTATTGTCTCTGCGTCTTGGACTATGTTTCTAATCTCTTCCGGCACATCTCCTTCAGAGTGCAAATCAGCCAACGCAACATCCATCACCCCAGCGATAAGCATGGCTATGGACAGAGGGATCACTATATAGGTCAAAAGGGCCATAAGAGCACTGGAGATGCCCCTTCCAATAACCCCTCTAACCTTTTTGTATTCGGTCACGAGTGCCCCTCCATTGCGTTTTCTATCATTTCATTGGCTGGCACGTTGAATATCATTACACCATCAAGCATATCGAGTATATCGAGGATTTCCTCAGGCAGATCATCAGTTCCATCTAAGGAGTCCGTGTTTATGAAGATCTGAAGATGAACATTCCCATGGTGGCCATCTATCACTTCATCCAGTATCTCAGCGTCGATATCTATTATGTCTATGATTAAGCTCCGATCCACAGAGTCATAGGAAAGGTTGGCAACACCCTGCCAGAATACTGTACCATCTTCGTCGGTGAGATTTACATTGAATGCCCGGACGTTAAGGTCTTCAGGTATGCTGTCAAGAAGTTCGTTGAGCTCCGTTTCGTTAAACCCTAGTCCTCCCAATTCCTCGGTCACAGGCCCTAATTTGACGGGCATGTAAAGGTCATTGCCATCATAACTAGCGTTGTCCTCATCGATCTCTATTTCAACAAAAGGACCGACATCGAATGAGGTTAGGATAATGGCTTCTAAGCTGAATATATTTGCCATATATCCTATAGAAGTGCTCATACTGAACGACATGGTTGTTCCGTTGCTCATCATGTTGTATAGCTGCTCTTCGGACGGTTGGTAATGAACATCCAATAAAAGACTTATGTCAGCCTTCTCCCCTGGTTCTATCTCTATCGGCTCTGCTTCATATTCTTGGATGACGTCATTTCCATCAGTGAAAACATAGCTGTACTGGAAGTCTGCAGACCAATATCCGCCTATTGTGAGATTAAGAGGAACATATATGCTTATATTTAGGCCGTTATCCAGGATTTGTTGCGGGTCCTCGATTTCCTCGGGCATCTCTATAACGGGTTCACCATACTCGAAGTCAAAACCCTCAGTGAAAAGGGTTATAAAAGACCCAGCAATGGCTATGACTATCGCTAACTGCAAGGTTAATACCATAATTTTCGTAAGAGCCGAGCCAATACCCATGTTGAACGATAGTAAGTCAATAAAGATATATAGATTCATCAATAAAGTTGAACTAGCGTATGACGTTAGTGGTGTAATATGGCGGAGATTCGTATAAGGAAAAGAAGACGTTTGCGCAATAAGGACATAAAAAGCATATCTGAGGAAATTACCAAGGTGCTCGACGTAGATGTTTTCACAGACGGTGACACCGTCGACCTAGCCGAAAGCAGTGACTATGAGCTTTTATTTGTGAATGGTAAGATATTGGGTATAATTTATGATGGCAAACCCTTTCTCACCATACGTGGAGTATTGACATATAGGCCTAAGAATCGCTGGGTGACCGTTGACATGGGGGCTGTGCCCTATGTTACCAAAGGGGCTGACATAATGGCACCCGGCATAGTGGATGCCGACTTGACTATATGCCAAGGTGATTTGGTATGGATAAGGGATGAAAAAAACAAAGTAGCCTTAGCAATCGGAAAGAGTCTAATGGATGGAGAAGATCTGATCCTAAAAGACGAGGGAAAAAGCATTCTCAATATCCATCACGTCGGCGATCGTCTGTGGAAATTAGAAGAGCCGTGAGGCATCAACTTTTTATTTATTAGAAGTTGATAGCAGGGGTGGATGGTCTTTAAGTTCTTAGGCAAACGCAGGGAAATAGAAATAGTTGAGCCCAACCGTTTTATAGATTTGGGTCAAACCGAGCAGGAGAGTTCCGCCGAGGATGTGGTTCTCTGGGTAAAAGTGGCCGAGCTCCGTGATAGTGACGATATTCCGATGATAAGTCAACAGCTCTATAAAGGCAACATGGTAATCGTTGATTATTCGGCTGTTGCTGATGAGAAGGAGACAATGATGATGCTATCATCAGAGCTAAAAGCTGTAACTCGCGACTGCAATGGTGATATGGTCTCTGTGGGTCCATTATTGGTAATGACACCAAACG
>DUKW01000149.1 GCA_013329105.1 Candidatus Methanomethylophilaceae archaeon
CGCGGGTTCAAATCCCGCTTGGTCCACCATATCACATATGCCACCCTCTATTGTTTGAAGGAGTGTAACCCCGTCTGTGTTAGATATCGGCTATGTCAGCTTACTATGTTCAGCCTAAATAGATCTCCCGTTTATTCTTCTAGAAGCCACTCGTATGCGTAAATTCATTTGAATGTTGCTATAAGCTCGCGCAAGCGTTTGTGATCTAGCATCCTCTGGTATAGCGGTTCCTTGCTATCCCGATAGGCAGTGCACTGCTCCCAGAACACTGGTTTCCCCTCTTCCTTATAAAAGATACCAGTAGGGTAGGGATCGACTTCAATTGATCTTTTGAAGGCCTCTGTGCGGTCATGGATATTGTGGCTCTCTTCTAGCTTATAGGTATGTTCTCTGTACCATTCGGTGGTGTTGACTTTGTTCATGGCCACGCATTCAACGAAACAGTCGACAAGTGAATATCCTCTATGTTGTATGGCCTCTTTGAAGACATTCTTCGTTTGTTCTCTGTTTCCCTGATAGACGCGGGCCACGAAAGTTGCTCCCATGGCAATGGCGACCGCTAAAGGGTTGAAAGGCTCGTTGAAAACGCCTTCTGGGTGTACTTTTGTTTTTATTCCCTTAAGGCTGGTGGGCGAAGCCTGTCCTTTTGTGAGCCCATAGACCATGTTATTGTGGACGATGTTGACGATATCGCTGTTTCTCTGAATCTGAGCCAAAAAGTGATTACCACCCTCACCATATATGCAGCCGTCCCCAGAATTGACGATCACCGTCATTTCAGGGTTCACAGCTTTGATCGCCATGGCGGCTGGTAATGCACGACCGTGGAGTGTATTGAACATATGGGCATGTGTGTATTGTGGTAACTTCGCAGCCTGTCCTATTCCTGAGACCATTACTAAATGCTGTGGGGGTATCTCTAGTTCTGCTAGTGCTTCACGGAGGGAGCGGAAAAGACCGAAGTTACCGCACCCTGGACACCATGCTTTGGCATGCGGCATCTCATAATCCTTTTGATTATATTGCATCAGAATCCCTCCTGCTGCAGGGCGGTTATCACCTTCTCTACAGAGAGCGGCGCGCCAGAATAACTGAGGAAACGTTGTGAATACGGGATTTGACGTCCTGTGTGCAGTGACAGGAGATCAGAGAATTGACCAGTGGCATTGTTCTCGAAGATCATCACCTTTTCTGCTTGGCCCACCATCTTCACGACATCTTTGTGAAGAGGGTATACCTGGTGAAAGTGCATCATAGCCAGGTCTGGATTCTTCAGAATATCCACAGCCTCTTTGACCACGTGATAATTGGAACCCCAACACACAGCGTAATTCTCTCTCGCTTCAGGATAAACAGTGGGAAGTTCGAGTACCCCTTCAAGCAGTCTTCTTCTCTTTTGGACTCTCTTCTCTACCATGGCCGGTCTCAGCTCTTCAAGGTCCTCTGTGATATGTCCCCATTCGTCGTGTTCATCAGAGTCGACCCTTATAAGGCCGTCACCGTAGCCAGGGATCCCCCTGGGAGAGAGGCCGTTTTCGGTAAGGCGATATCTTTTATATCCTTCTCCCGTCCTCACAAAGGAGTATTCAACACTGTTGTCATCAATTTCTATCATCGGGATGTTGTAATAACTGTCAACGAAGTATTGGTCGCTCAGGATAAAGACGGGTATTTGGTATCTATCAGCGATATTGAAAGCCTTCCTGGTAAGTTCGAAAGCCTGCTGTATGGTACCTGGTGCATAGATAAGGCGACAGAACTCTCCATGGCCGGCATGGATGGCAAGAGAGAGATCTTCCTGAGCAGTACGGGTGGGGAGGCCAGTTGCGGGGCCAGGGCGCTGAGCAAGGTGTATCACCAACGGGGTTTCGGTCATTCCCACTAGAGATAAGCCCTCGGTCATGAGGTCGAATCCACCTCCTGAGGTGGAGACGATAGCTCTAGCTCCAGCAAACCAAGCGGCAGCGGCTTTATTGATAGCCGCGATCTCGTCTTCTGCCTGATCCACTAGGATTCCGAACTGGCGGGCATGAGATGCCAGAAATTCCAGCACACCGGTGGAGGGGGACATGGGGTAGGAAGAGATAAAATTGCATCCCCCTGCCATTGCACCCAAAGCAATGGCCTCGTTACCATTTATGAGCATCTCCTCTTTTACTGCTGGGGTCGGATGGAGATTAAAATCCAGATTCATCTCTTCCCTTAATCTCTTTCCCATCTCGTAGCCGACCCGCAAAGCTTCTTTGTTCTCCTCAACTATATCCTTTCCCTTTGGGGAGAACTTTTTTTCCAACAGATACTCTCCCTGGGAAATATCTGCCCTGAAAAGTCCCACAACCGTCCCTATAGCAACAACGTTGGTATACAGTCGACTGCCGACTTCCTCGGCTTTCAGTCTGAAGGGAAGGCCGATTACATCCTTTGAACCCTCATTTTGTATAGTGCCCTGGTCTGCAATGATCAACGTCTCTTCTGTAATCCTATTTTTAAGATGACTTATTGCCCTCTCATCAAAAGGTATCAGAACATCAATGCGGTCTACAAAGGCATTCACGCGATGGTCGGAGATTCTCAGTTCGGTAGAATTAGAGCCTCCTCGGACACGAGACTCATATTCTTTGGTGGAAAACCCGTGGTAGCCCGCCATCTTCAATATGCTAACAAGCATCTGTTCTACGGTCTGTATACCCTGTCCTGCCGCACCGCATATGATAAGGGAGATATCGTTCATCATATAATCAGTTGATTAGAGACGTATAAAAGGTTGGAAATGACCAATTTTTGTTCTCTCTTATCCCCTATCTTGGTAATTAGGCACCCGCACTAAGCGTATATCCGTTCATATAGAACGATTTGGAGGAACTATAATAAAGCCCTGTTTTAGATGTTTTCAGTATGCCAAGAGTCGAAGCCATTGTACGAGGCATAGTCCAGGGTGTAGGATTCAGATATCATGTCAAAGAGCTGTCAAATTCATTTAAGGTAACCGGATATGTTCGAAACCTCCCAGACGGGTGCGTAGAAATTGTATGTGAAGGAGATACGGAGGAATTGAGGGCTCTCATCGAAGCCATCAAAAGGTTGCCCCCTCCTGTAATGGTTGAAGGTGTTGAAGAGACATGGAAGGAAGCCAGTTCTGATATAGAAGGTTTCCACATATATTACTGATAATCTTTACGTCATTCTCTTCCGGTAATCGTTTATTATTTGGTAGTGATCGAAAGCCAATTCCGGTAACTGATCCAGATCGAACCATCCGACATCGATGGCATCATCTCCAGGGTGTAGTTCTCCTCTCACAAAATCCATGACAAAAACCACAGTGACCGTATGGCCACGCGGGTCCCGTAAAGGATCTGAGTAAACACCTAGAAGGAAAGAGACATCAGTTTCTAGTCCCGTTTCCTCTTTGATCTCTCGTACTATGGCCCCTTCAACGGTCTCTCCGTATTCAACAAAACCACCTGGTAAGGCATAGGCCCCTCTAAAGGGATCCTTTCCTCTGCGTATAAGAAGTATTTTCCCATTTTTCACGACTATGCCATCCACAGTCAGGGACGGACCGGTTTTAATCAACGTCATTACAGCCCCCCATTGATATTTTAATGTATGATAGGGTTTAAACGGAGAATGTATTATCGAATATTATGCTTGACCAATTGCGGAGGATGCCCACAGTCCTTACGGCGGACGAATTGATGGATAAGGCATTCCGCCGTGCTTCTAAGATAACTAAGGACGGCAACGGTCCGTTAGATACTAAAAAGAAAACTGCATTGGCAAAGGTGACAGCATCTGGAGATATAGTCATAAGCACATTGAACAGTTATTTAGAAGCGTTTCCGCGATTGGAGAAGACCGAGGATTTCTATCCACAGCTCGTGGACCTCTTAGTAGGTTTGGATCAATTAAAGAAGTCACTGGGAGCGATCAACTGGGCTGCTTACCGTATTGAGAAACTTAAGAACGGTTATCTCAGCATGATACGAAGGGCAAAAAACATCGAACGTGTAGAATCCCTGCGCCGCGGTTTCTACGGCCGGCTGTCATCTGTCATAAACCAAATAGCTCCAAACTTAGAGGCAATCAACCAAGCCCGTGATGTCATGCGACAGCTACCATCAATCGATCCGAACGTTCCAACCGCTGTGATCGCGGGTTTTCCCAATGTGGGGAAAAGTCAGCTTATGGCACTGTTAAGCAATGCAACTCCCACTATAGCCCCTTATCCTTTCACTACCAAAGGGATTATAGTAGGACATATAGAGTATCGGTGGCAAAAGTTCCAGATAATCGACACTCCCGGTCTCCTCGATCGACGTCTAGAGGAGAGGAACGCCATCGAGCGACAGGCGGTTCTCGCTCTACAGTATCTTATGGATATCATGGTATTTCTCATCGACCGCTCAGAGACATGTGGATATCCCATAGATAAGCAAATGGCCTTACTGGAATCGATACGTGAAGGATTTCCAGGGGTAACAATCATAGAAGTAGAGTCGAAGGCCGACATATCTCCCCCAAGTGAGGGGAGGATCTCCATCTCATCGTTAGAAGGCACTGGTGTAGAGGAGTTTCGAGAGCTGCTTATAGCTGAACTGCTAAAGGTTGCCGAGAGGAAGGGGTGCGCGACGACATGAGGCACGTAGCCTGTAGTGAAGAGATGGAGCGCTATTTTCGAGACCTTACCACCAAGACAGAAGAATGTTATACTGTTGCAAAGACGGCCCGTAGGCGAGGAAAAGATCCAGAAGTGAAAGTCGAGATCCCGATGGCTGAGGACCTCGCCTCACGTGTGGAGAAGCTCCTCGCAGATTGGAATGTAGAAGGGGTAGCTGAGCGCATACGGGAGCTTAGTGCTGAGCACGGTAACCGTGAAGTGGTGTCCCTCCTTATCGCCAAAGAAATAGCCACACGGCCGGCGCGTACCAAAGAGGAGGCTATAGATAGAGCAGTACGGGTAGGTCTCGCCGTATTGACTGAGGGAATCCTCGTCGCCCCACTCGAAGGTATTGCCTCCGTTAAGATCGGACGCAATAACGACGGTTCTGATTATCTTACTTTGGTCTTCGCGGGCCCCATACGTGCAGCAGG
The DNA here is from genome assembly GCA_013329105.1 of Candidatus Methanomethylophilaceae archaeon. GTDB lineage: Archaea > Thermoplasmatota > Thermoplasmata > Methanomassiliicoccales > Methanomethylophilaceae > UBA9915 > UBA9915 sp9915u. The sequence continues at coordinate 5,095 of DUKW01000149.1, forward strand.
CGGGACCGGTCAGGCCATGAGTGTTCTTATAGGTGACGTCGTCCGCAGAGAGCTGAAGATAGGACGATATCAGCCAACACCTCAGGAGGTGGCCCGTTTTCATGAGGAGATTCCGTTATACAA
>DUKW01000126.1:0-3095 GCA_013329105.1 Candidatus Methanomethylophilaceae archaeon
ATCGTGTTTCTACTCTTTCCTGTCATATCACGAAGGGCAAGTGCCATGGCAGCCATCAAAATATCATTCACAGTTGCCCCCGCCTCTCTTTTCCAATGCCTACGAGATTCTGAGAATAAGAGGGGATCCATGGTCTTTATTGCCAAATGGCCCCCCTTCATTACGCTGTGCTCATATAGACTCGGCCAGGGTGAATGCGGCGCAGTGGCCGCGCAAGCACGTCTTCGAATCTCATCATCGTCCAAAAACAGCATGGTGATGTCTCTTGATGGGAGGGAAGAGGGGGGATTTTGAATCACGTGGTTGGGCACATTGTACCGCTCAGCGATCATACCAAAGAGTGCCATCAGCGCCTTCCCATCACCCAGTGCATGGGCCATAGAAAGTGCCAGAACATCCTCCTCCCCTTTGCGAGAAACATTAATCTCCCAGAGTGGTGCCTTATGTGGGTTCATCTTACCGAAGCAGAATTCACTCTCATCCACATTATGGTGTACTTTGATGATCTTCGATGCTGTGACAACGGGATCGTAAACCCATTCTAGCCAATCACCTTTATGTTCTATTCTCGCTTTTAATACGGGATTCTCAATCATCAACGATTCAAGCGTAGTTTCAAGACGATGTAAATCCAATTTAGTGTCCAAGTGGGTCACAAGTGTCATTCTGGTCTCAGAATCCTTGGAAAGATGATGACTGAACACGTCGGTAGGAGAGGCAGATACAGGTTTCACAGTGCATCATAGGTTATACTGACTAAATGTTTTTCCGAGAATGCAAAAACGACGATACAAGATTTTACTGTGCTGAACAAATCTTTAGATATGTCTTACAAAAACAGTCTATTACAGAACAATAATGGTGCAGGGGATGGGATTTGAACCCACGGACCTCTACAGGACAAGGCCCTCAACCTTGCGCCGTTGGCCAGGCTTGGCTACCCCTGCTTAAATCAGGAGAATGTGGCTGTCATTATAAAGTTTTCCTAAGAAAGAAAAAATAAAAGACAGTTCTGCAATTTTGCCCGAAAAATGCCTTTAGTTCTTTTCAGGTTCACTGCTCAGGGTCAGTTCTTCCCTCTGTTGTTGAATGAGCTCGTCCCACCTATCCTTATTGTTTATACACCCTGGATCAGGAGCAGATAGATCTCCATAATAAGCCCACGCCCGTGCACGGCAACCGCCGCAGATGAATTTGTTCTCACATGAACCGCAATGGTCCTTCAACGACGTGCGATCCTGTAATTGCTGCAGAACCAGAGACTCATGCCATATCTCCAAAAAGGACTTCTCACGCAGATTTCCCAAACGAATCGGCATGAAGACACATGGCTGAACATCGCCGTTAGGCTCGATGCTGCAGTAAAGCCTTCCGGCACCGCATCCTCCTATAAAGTCGGCAAGGGCCTTAGTTTTTGAGGAGGAAAAATGCTTACCGTAATAGAAATGACCTAAGGCCATTCCTGTAGGGCAGTCTTCTATGGCTACACGCGCGAACTGCGGGGCGGTGCTCAGCGCATCCGGTTCCCCTTCTATACCATTACGCCTAAGGAGGAACTGAAGCAGCTTCTCGCGTTGCTCTGGTTCAAGGTCCTGATCAATCATCTGTATACCTCGACCGGTGGGGACAAAATTGAAACACATTAATCGGCGCACTCCCAATTCTTTTGAGAGCTCATATATTTCCGGTATCTGATGACAGGTATCCCTAGTAGCAGTACTTGCCACCGCAGTATACAATCCCTCATCAACACAAGCACGGATGCCACTTAGCGTACGCTCAAACGCCCCGGGCACACCCCTAAAGCTATCATGAGACTGCGGATTTGGGCCGTCAAGGGATATCTCAACGTACTCTATCCCTGACTCCTTCATACGATGTGCAACCTCGGGCGTTATAAGAGTCCCGTTTGTGGCACATGATATGTAGATATCATAATCATGGGCACGAGCGGCGATATCAAAGATATCCTTCCGCATAAGGGGCTCACCCCCCGAAAAGGAGAGAGCTACGACTCCTATCTCCGCAAGCTGATCCACAAGCGCTAGGGCCTCTTCTGTGGAGAGTTCATCGGACAACGGTTTCCCTGCATTTTGATAGCAGTGTTTGCAACGAAGGTTACAGGCGTGCGTTATATCCCAAACAACCAGAAAAGGTGCATTAAGCTTCTGGGGAAGTGTCACCCCATACTGAGCAAAGCCTTCCAGGACGTTTTTGAGGCCTTTCCTGAACCCTGGTTGGGAAAGTGCATTTCTAATATCATTTTCATTCAATCCAAAAAGGGATCCGCCACGATGACAGGTCCATTCCAGCATCTTGCCGGCAAGTTGACACTTCCAACAATAATCATTATTGTTGTATCCATTCAAATAAATATTAAATGCATTATCAAGACGATAACCGCAACTATCGTGCCGAGTTAGGAAACGGATCATTGTTTGTGAGAGGGGATTACCCAACCACCATTGAACTGCTCCTACCGTGGCGGTAACATTGTCGGCCATATTCATTCACTTTATCTGAAATGATAATAGCACAATAAAAGCCTATCGCTTCAAAATAAGTTCTAAACTATTTGTAAAAGAGAACTCACTTTTGACCGCTTATATAAACACCCAGAACAGATCGTGGGATGATCAATCAGGGTACTGAGCGTGAGGAGGAGAAAATACTCACTGGGCCATTTCTATCATTGGAATCTCTGAAGACTATGATACTTAACCATGGTCTAGTTTATCAATACACAGATTAGAACTGCATTGACATCACAGAAAGGATTGTATCTCTTCAAATGTTGGTCACCGAGAGAAATAAATATAGCGTCTTAACTATGAGAATATTGCCAGGAGAGGGTGGGCGACTGACGGTAGGACTCTTGGTCTAGCTGAGGAAGGTCCCTCCTCCATTGGGCAGATGGGTCGGGAAATCCGACCGGGCGAGAGCCCGGGCAAGGGCTCAGAAACGACACAGCCCTCAGTCAAAGGATGAATCGTTAGGCGAGGACGTTCCTGAGGGATTTGGTGAAACGGCGACTCCCCATCGGAGCAAGCCCAAACAGCCGGGATGATGGCCCAAGGACCGGCGGGGAGGGGGGA
>DUKW01000126.1:3170-7796 GCA_013329105.1 Candidatus Methanomethylophilaceae archaeon
GGGGGCCTACTACCCTCACCTGGCCTCAACAATTCTTATATATTACTGCTCATGCTAATACAGCCATGAAGGATGATGCAGATAAGTTACTTGATAAGGTACGACGGAGCAACGCTTCAGCCTTCACTATCGTCGAAACTGCCATAGACAACATCATAGCCCTGGCCGAGAGGGGACATCTCGAAAAAGAGGACTGGACGGACCTGGCCCTTAATCTCAGCTGTGCAAAGGGACGAATGGCTCCTCTTTTCAACATATCCAATCTCATATTTTTGAATCTCGACAACAGTAATTTCAATGAAAGCATCCTCAGAACCATGAGATCAATCCAAAAAGAGCGCAACAATTCCCTCCAAACTATAGCCGACCGTTTTGTTGAGACTTATCGACCAAAAAAGGTGATGGTTAACTCTTATTCAGCTACTGTACTGAGTTGCCTCACCCTTCTATCCAAAAAGGTGGATCTCTCTGTCACTGTAGCAGAGTCCCTTCCTATGGGAGAAGGGGAGATGTTCGCTGAAACTTTGGCACAGCACGGTATTGATTCTGAAATCATACACGACAGCATGGTGTTTGAATGGATGAAAAAAGTTGAAATGTATCTAAGCGGTGCCGACGCCGTACTTCCTGATAAGGTGTATAATAAGATGGGGTCACGTTCCATTGCGGTTGCCGCCAAAATAGAGGGTAAAAAGACCGTGGTGGTATCTGACTCATTGAAGCTATGCCCTCTAGAGGTTGGCGATCGAACCTTAAGGGAGACGCCCATAATGCCCAAACTGAAGCGCTCCTCTGAACTCTTCGAAAGCTTCGACGTAAAAGCGGTGGAGAGCTTCATAACAGAAAAAGGCGTTTTCACTTCAGACGACCTCTACCAACAGTTCCGTAGCTTCAGAATCTCTCCGCTGCTCAAAAACAAGTGAGAAGCTAAGGATGCCAAACAGATATCGAAAAATGATTGGTTGCGGATTCATATTAGTATGAAACACCTGATGAATTGATCTTACAGCTTACAGAGCGTAGGGTAAACGCTATAATATGTAAACTCGAAACATCCCACACCCCCTACGAATTGTCGGAACTGCTCAGCGGCCCAACCCGCATTAATAAATTCATATCCTATTCAACTGTGATAACACAAAGTCAACCCCTGGGTTGATAAATATATCCTAAACTGCGACGCGATGTTTAGGGATTGGGGAACGCACGATGGCGGCTTCGATTTCAAAAGGCTATATTACCGAGGTAAAAGAGACGGTCATTGTAATAACGGTACATGCGAATATGCAAAAGAACTCATTGGAAACGGCATTCATGAAAGGGGATAGCGTAATAGCATTGCTTCCTGACAGGCTTATAGGATGGATACCACCCATATGTTTTCCTTTTGCTCCAAGAATATATGAACGAACGAGGAAAAGTGCCGGTTCTCATCAAGGCTATGCTCCGATAAGTTTCGGCAAGATGAAGCATGTTTTTCTGCAGAGGGTTCAGTTGCTCCAATGAGTACAATGTATAAAGTTATACATCATTGAACAATATATTCATATAGATACTCACATTTTACAGTCGCATGTCCAAAATGAAAGATACAAGGGTCAATCTCAGCATAGACGATATTCCTAAGAGGTGGTACAATCTTGCAGCAGACCTCCCTGTTCCGGTCCCTCCTCCTTTGAATCCTCTGACGAAAGAGCCTGCTAAACCTGAAGACCTCAGTGCTATTTTTCCACCATCTATAATCAAACAGGAAATGAGCAGTGAGCGTTACATAGACATCCCAGAGGAGGTAAGGGAGAATTACATCCTGATCAACCGCCCATCCCCCCTTCAGAGGGCAAGACGTCTGGAAGAGAAACTGAAGACACCGGCGAAGATCTACTTCAAAAGAGAGGACCTGAGCCCTGTTGGAAGTCATAAGGCCAACAGTGCCCTGGCACAGGCATATTACAACATGAAGGACGGATTCAGCAACCTGACCACCGAGACAGGAGCTGGGCAATGGGGGTCTGCCTTGGCCTTAGCTTGCAGCATTTTCGATCTTAACTGCACCGTGTTCATGGTGCGCATAAGCTATGAGCAGAAACCATATCGCCGTACGGTGATGGAGACCTATGGTAGCAAAGTCTATTCTTCGCCCAGTACAGTGACGGAATACGGCCGCAAGATTCTATTAGAACACCCAGACACCCCAGGATCACTGGGTATAGCCATTTCTGAGGCCATAGAACTAGCTGCTCAGGACCCCGACACAAATTATTCTCTCGGCAGCGTGCTCAATCATGTGATGTTGCACCAGACCGTAATAGGTCAGGAGGTCATGAAACAGCTTGAGATGATAGATGTTGTGCCTGACTATATGGTAGGATGCGTGGGCGGTGGGTCAAACTTTGCAGGCTTTTCATTCCCTATGATCGGTGAGAAGCTCAAGGGCAAAAATGAGACGAAGTTCATCGCTGTCGAGCCTAAAGCCACTCCTTCCATGACCAAAGGGAGATACGAATATGACTATGGGGATTCTGCAGGCATGACCCCCTTACTAAAGATGTTTACGCTGGGTCATGATTTCATTCCTAGCCCCATCCACGCCGGCGGACTACGTTATCACGGGATGGCGCCGCTAGTTAGCCTAGCAGCAGAGCTGGACTTGGTCCAGCCGGTTGCTTACGACCAGCTCGATACATTCGAGGCTGGCGTACTCTTCGCTCAGTCAGAAGGAATAATCCCTGCCCCTGAGAGTACCCATGCAATAATGGGTGCGATTGACCTAGCCCTTAAGGCCAAGGAGGCTAATGAGGAGAGGACAATCGTCTTCAACCTTTCCGGACACGGTTTGCTGGATCTCAGTGGTTATGAAAAATACCTTAACGGCACCATTGAATCCTCAAGCAAGGATAACTGAAACATCTTCACCAACCTTTTATCCTTTTTCCAATATCGCCTAAGCATGCCCCAGAATATCGATATCTCCAGATACAAGGCCGTCGTCTTTGATATGGATGGTACATTGCTGGACACTCGCATAGATTATGACAAGATGACCCGGCTGGTCTTTTTAGAGATGATAAGGATGGGCGTTCCCAAAGATGTTCTTGACCATAGTGGCTCAGCCAAGTTCAACATCGACAGCGGCGTGAATTATCTCATATCCGAAGGACGTAAAAATGATGTTCCTACGATGGAGAGAAATATAAACGGAAAAGCCAGAGAGATAGAGATGAAGAATGTCGACGAAGCCAGAGCCATACCGGGTTCAATACATTTAATCCAACGACTTAGAGAGAAAGGGTTTAAAGTGGGTGTACTCACCAGAGGGAGCCGAGACTATGCCGAATACGTCCTAGGTCGATGCGGTATCCTACCACTGATAGACAGCATGGTATGCCGTGACGATTATTCAGAAAAAGAGGCAAAACCGTCTGCCCATGCTATGTATAATATCGCAAAATCCTTAAGAGTGGGTACCGAGGAGATACTCTATATTGGCGATCATGGTTACGATTACATATGCGCTCGTGACTCTGGCGCAAATTTTATCGCTGTACTCACGGGCAGCTATGACCGCGATGACTGGCAAGAGATAGGAGAGAACATACTGATCCTAGGATCGGTAGCAGATATGATAAGCATGCTGGATAAAAATTAAGAAGGGGTTTCGAAAGATCATTTCAGCTTGACGTTCCTGGTTTTCTCTTTTTTATGTTCAATTTCATCGAACTCGAAACGCTCTAGATTTTTCTCAAAAACGTCATCCTGCGGGCCTACCTTTTTAACAGTCTCCAAAAGCTTGAAGGCAGTTGACATTAAGTTCTTGCTCAACTCCAGCCCGAAACGCGTTTTACCGCATACCAGGTGGCCAGGGTTCATCACGTCACGTGGGTCAATGCATGTTTTGATACTTCTCATGAGATCGTATGCACCGGGATCCCGATACTTGGCAAGGTTGGAAGCGAAGAACACACCCAATCCAAGAGCCCTTCCGCCATATTTCTCAGTGACCTCCCCCATATAGGCGTTATAGGAAAAACCTGTCATGCCAACGATAGTCTCGGTGTTCATGAAATAATAAGGCATGAACATGGCAGTGCTACGATCAGCGATGATCCCGATCACCCCGCCAGCATCCATCTTGAGATCCTTAAATCCTTTATAACACTCCTCGGCGAAATCAGACCAATCCGCTACGGGTACAATCACCTCCGCAGGTATAGATCCTGCCCCTACTTTGCGGGCGCGGAACTCATAACAGCGCTCATCCCATTCATGGGAGGCAATTTCGTAGCTCACCTTTCGACCGCCTGCAGCCTCCACGATATCATCGACAGCCCTTTCCTCCAACTCTATGAACTCCTCAGATCCCTGCAGTATCACGAGTAAAAGGTTCTTTACATCAGGCGCATGCAGGCCGGCCTTACGCTGGTTCTCAAAATGTGTCTCATCAGACCAGGCTATATGTAAAGGCCTCAGACTTGGGTGTTTAACGATCTCATTTATTGGAACCCCCATCTGAGAAAGCTTATCGAACTCATATGCCAGGGGTTTGATCGTACCCATAGGCTGCAACTTAAGAGTGACTGTTCCTATTACACCGAGAGTCCCCTCGGCACCGGTAAACAACTGGTTAAT
>DUKW01000009.1 GCA_013329105.1 Candidatus Methanomethylophilaceae archaeon
GCGACGCGGGGGGGGTGCGGGATGTTGTATTAGAGGTAGAAAATGAAAGGGAGGGGGCGGAGCGAGGGAGGGATGAGCAGGGGTATGATTTCCCCAATGGTTTCTGGAAAATAATTACTCTCCTTGCCCCCAATCTCTTAAACGCTCGGATTTATAATGGGCTTAAGCCCCGCCACTATCTCCTCCGGAAGGTCTAGGGGCAGCTCCTTCTCCAGCCGGTCATGCAAAGCATTCTGCAGCACGCGACAGAAAGAAGGACCTGGAAGATAGACGAAACCGCTGAAGACCTCAGTGTTTATCAGTTTCCACTCAGGACTCTTGATGCGCGAGGAGAAGCGCAGGAAATCGGTGAAATGCATCATCAATCCTCTTTCCGTACTGATGGCGTTAACGCCCAGCTCGCGAGCTACATCGATGACTGTCTCCTCCCCTCTTGCGTCCAGAAGACGGCCGAGGTTGCGGTTGAGCCTGATCGCCTCCGCGAGGGCGTAGCGGCGCGTGAGGAAGGGGTCGTTGATAGCGGAGACCAGTAATCTGGCATAGAGATAAGACATGATTTCCTGGAGACACTCGAAATCACCGCCGGCGAGCGGCACGTCCTGGATATCACCGCTGCGCAGGGCCCCCAGGACACGCTGCCTACCGCGAGAGCGGGCTTCCTCATAAGCCGTTCCCTGCAGCAGAGACTCCAGGTCGGCTCTCAGCGATTCGGCGAAAGCGGCAGCGCCGCTGAGAAAGGGAAAACGCGCCAGCGTGCCTGTGTCCATGCTTACTCCAATGGAACGAGAACTATTTTACTTTCCCTTTGTTGAGAAAGAGAGTAGGGGTAAGAGACGCTCGCTGAGCTCAGCGTCGCCTACGACGGAGATAAATCCGTTTTCGTCCATTGGTTGAGAAGTAAATAGCTTGGCGGCCCTTTTTTTGCCGATACCGGGCAGGGACGCTAACGCTGATAATGATGCGCTGTTCACCTCAAAAGGATATTCCACTGCGCTGACGGAACGCGGACCCCAGTCGGTGACGGCCACGTCTATGAAGGTATTCAGATCAGTCTTGTAAGGAATGGCCACCAGAAGGGGGTATGACCCTATCTGCCTTCCGAAAGTAAGAGCGCCCCGATGTATTTCGGTGTAGACCTTGCGCAGTACGGTGCCGAAGGGAAGCATCTCTCTCAGCATGGGAAGATCTATCTCCTGCCGCACTTTTTCTTTGAAAGCGAGAAAGAGCTTTTTGTCCACTTTCACGTCGTATTCCCTCCTAGAGGGAATAACCTGTCGTATGTTTATTCTCCGTAAAAGAAGGCCTTCCTGCCTCAGGCGCTCCAGAAACTGGTAGTTGAGATCATAGGTCTTTCTGCTTTCACCGTCCAGACCAGCGATAAAGTTAATTCCTGGCAGCAATCGCGGCATGCCATTCTCGCCTCTTTCGCGCCCCGCTTCGTTGATGATCCGCACAGCCTCAGCCGTCTGCTCTGGGGTGGCGTTGAGTCTGTTCCTCTCCTTCACCTCAGGATCAGCGCTCTCCAGGCCGAGGGCGATCACGTTGCCTGGGGTGCAGGATTCTGCTATTATATTCAGAACTTCCCTGGATTCAGAAGGATAGGAGGCGATAACGGCTGGATTGCCGTTGTCCACATGAAGCACGTTCATCTCTAATTTTTTCAGTCCGCGGAAGAGCCTGCCAACCGCTTCGACATCGGGACGCGGCGGATCGCCTTCGGCATGATAGGAAACGATGCTGGTCTGCCCGCCGAGGCGCGCATTCCTCACACCGCATCTTTTCAGCTCTCTCAGCTCGGCGATGATGTCCTCGGGAGCGCGCATCAACGGCCTTCCCTTAAGAGGCTCTACGCAAAAAGAGCAGCCGCCGTAGAAGCGGTGGCAGCCGCGGTAGCTCTCCAGCTCGGCGATCAGCGGCTGGGGGAAGTCCCTGTGTTTGCGCACAATCGCCGCGCCGAGCAGCATCCAGCGATTCCACTCCTCTAGCGTCCTCCATCTTCTTCTTTTGTATTCTCCGATGAGGATGTCATGTACAGCCGCAGCCGGGTCATCCTTCACAGCCTCGTCCGCCAGATCTGCCAAACGACTGCCCGCCGCCGAAGCGCCTAAGAGCACAAAGGAATCCGCAGCGGCTATGACGCGCTCCATCTCCCTGATGGATGCGGGCATGCTGCGCAGATAGCGTCCGGGAACGGAACTGCCCCCTATCACCACCAGTATATCCGAGGGCGGCAGCTCCTGACCGCCGCGAAGATGGTCGATGCTGATGTAATCAACGTCCGCATCCGCGTCTATGGCCGCACCGGCCACCGCCCTGACGAGCGGCGAGATATAAGGAGGCACCCCTAAAGCGGCGGGTTCGTCGAGATAACCGTCGAATATGAGGACGCGGGGTCTTTCGTTCATGCGCACGGCTATCACGATGTATGAAATTAAAAGAATACCAACAGCCGCGCGGGGAGAGCCCCGTGGGCTCAGGATACTGATATGCTTTGGATATCGTGATGACGGTTAACGATGTCCCTCGCTATGCGCAGGTTGCGCCCCTCTTTGCCGATGGCCCTGCCTTTCACCTTCGGATCGACCGTGACCGTGGCATGGGTGATATTTCCCCGTTTCTCAATCTCTACCTTCTGAGGGTTGTAGATATGGAAAACGTTCATGACGAACTGCTGAGGGTCGTCTGAGTACTCCACGACCTGGATATTCTTGCCGGTGACATCTTTCAGACGGATGACGTTCTCGCCCTTCTTGCCGACAGCTTTATTGGCCTCACCGGGCTCGACAACGAATACCAATTTCTCCTCCGTCTCCATACAATCCCTCACGCTGGTGCGGGTTATGCTCTCGAACAGTGATATGTATCGGAGCGTGTCCTCGTTAAAAACTATCTCGTTAGACATGGGCCTCACAGCGAAAGTATGTTGGAACTGCCCTTGTCAATGACTGCCAGGGCGGACACCGAAAAGGGCTTACCGCAAAGGGCTCCCAGCTCCATGTTATTGCCTTCATAACGGACCACTTTCGGGCTTCCCCCCACCGAGCTCAGGAACTCACTGGGGCAGTTTCTGGCCACGATGACCATCTGGGCCTTCCCGCTCCTGACCGCTTTCTCCGTCTGCTCCACCCCGAATGCTACCTCGCCGGTGGAGATGGCTGTCTTCAAAGCTCTTCCTAAATCTATCCTTCCTTTCTCCCCTTAGGGGTATAAACCAACTTTACAGCGCCGGTTCCCAGGGTCAC
>DUKW01000070.1 GCA_013329105.1 Candidatus Methanomethylophilaceae archaeon
TCTCATTTAGTTGCGCCACGGATTTTCATCGTGGATACAGCCTTATAAAGCCCATAAAAAAGTAATACAATAGCCAGATGTAATATCCTTGGGCGTTTACAGGATCTCGCTGCGAGAACCTAAAAAATCCTGATATTTTCACCATGCCTTTCGGTGCGGATACAGTGTGTCCAGATAGGGAACAGCGGAGCATTCTTCATCGATTGAGAACGTTAGCTCTCGCAGATAGGCGATTTCCTGTCTCCCAGATCGACGATCATCACCCTGTCTTCCATTTCATTTATTAGTTCCAGCACTTCACCGGTCATTATAGTCATAGAGAGTTAGCAGTAAAAGAGAGAATACCGCATCCTGTCACCATACCCTATCATCTTCCTGTAAACTTTCCTTAACCGTTTATCGTTTGTTATAAACTAACAATATAGATGCTCATATTACCTCATAGTCATATTATCTCGTGGTGATGGGTACATAATCTCGTTTATCTCTCCAAGGATGTTTCTCGAATGTCGAACGCCTCCAATATGCATTTGCCGACTTCGGTAGGTTGGTATCTACTACCTTTTTTCTTTATCCAACCACTGTTTAACCATTCCGTTTGATAGTGACGTATATAGTACATCTTCATGGAATGGATTATGCTGATGTTTCCTTTGCTTCCTTGTAAATGAAGAGTCCCGTCATTGGACCATACACCGTTGCGATCGTGGCCGTGATGATAGCTTTTGGGTCATCAGCCCCCCGGTATCTTCGAGACCTGCGGAAAGCATCATGAAACGAATAGGACGGCTGGTAAAAATTGGATTAATAATGGGTTGATGTTGTAATGTTCGACCCAATATTCTGTGATAATGTCAGCAACTACTCCAAAGAGAATAACCGCAACAAATAAGCAAACAAACAAATTCAGCAGCCTATCTATTCTTGACTTTATTCGGATCACTTTCCAAGCTCTTTGTCCACTACATTACCAGCATATTATCCATAAGCATGTATAAATATACTTTACAGATTGTACTAACTTTGTCTGGTTCTTCTCAAAATGTTAAATTTATACGATTACCTATCCAAGAATCATTAGTTTCATCATCTTGGAGTTATATTTTAGCACCTTGTATATCAAACAAAATAGAGTTCGTTAGTACTCATACCCAAACGGCAGACAGTGAAACCTTGGTCTGAAGGGATACCAGAAAACAGTATGAATGTGCTCATTTCTATCCATGGCAAAACCCATCTAACGTTACGTGGCAACTGGATTATGTATTCGCATCAAAGAGCACAGCGGACAAGGACAAGGTCAGGGCGCTGAACGAAGTAGATGAGTGGGGTCCAAGTGATCACTGCATAATTGAGATACTGTTTGATGAATGATGGACATCCCATGCAAGATGATGGATATTCGTAGGTAATCATCAGGTCTAACATACTCTAATACCGATGTGTCAGAGCGGTTCTTACTTATCCGGATAATCAGCTGCAGTCAATTCTAATAAAAACAAGCAACAGGGGGCCTTCATCATGACGAGGATCTCCTCTCCTTAGAACGTAGGAAGCGGTCTAAAAGGGTTTTCCAGTCAGAAGGCTCTACTAAAAATACCTAATTGATTTCAGACCAAAGGCCTGGATAAAATGGTGCTCCCGCCGGGATTTGAACCCGGGTCGAAGGCTCGAGAGGCCTTCATGATTGGCCACTACACTACAGGAGCGTAAATGTGGTGAAAGCGATGCTGTTTATAAAATTTTCCGATTTGTAGTAAACTCATAGTTCGGCCACCGGCGGGAACTGACGTTTGTGCCGGTTGCTCTCAACCCTCTGCTCTATGGCCATAATTTTTTTCATAGGAATGTTTTTAATTGCCGCGATCTCCTCCGGCGAGCGTCCCCTTTCCAGAGCACTGAGTATGAGGTCCAGCTCCTCATACCTTATGCCCAACTCCTCCTCATCACTCTGACCCTCCCAAAGATCGGCACTGGGCTTCCGGTCGATGATCTCCTGAGGTACGCCCAGTAAGCCAGCCAGGAGATATACCTGCGTCTTATAGAGGCCGCCGATAGGCAACATATCGCATGCACCGTCACCGTATTTGGTAAAGTATCCCATCAGCAACTCGCTCTTGTTGCCCGTACCCACCACGAGACGGTCCTCTGCCCTTGCGATATGATACAGGACTATCATCCTGCACCGAGCCGTGATATTCCCTCGGCTAAGCGGATCGTCTGCCTTTAGGTCCGAACATATCGTTCCGACCATTCTTTCGATGGGAATCAGACGGTACTCGCATCCTATAGACCTACTGTATGACTTGGTGTTATCCCAGTCATCCGTCGGGGTAGAGGCAGAAGGCATGAACACTGTGAGGACATTCTCCCCACCAAGCGCCTCAACGCAAAGACGACTCACAACAGCGGAGTCCAAACCTCCGCTGAGCCCTAAGACGACCGCTTTAGACCCGCTTTCAGCCACTGTGTCCGCGATGAAGTGCTTGAGACGCTCCAGACCCTCAGGAAGAAAGTCTTCCGCCATGTGTACTGATACAGTGTCACGACTATTGAATGTTTTCACTAGAAACCGATTGGAAAATTTCATAAACCGTCACGGTTCTGTGGTAAGGATGATCGTCTCACTGGTCCAGGCAGAAAGCGCTGCCAATGTTGCCGGCGACAACCTGTCCGTGATTGAGACCGCCGCCGAAAAGGCGGCAGGGGACCTCCTTATATTCCCAGAGCTTTTCCTAAGCGGTTATACGACTGACCTTGAAATCAAATCAAGGGCTGAGAGAAATCTTGAAAGATGGAGATCCGAGCTTCTGCGCATAGCCGAAGAGCATGGCAAATGGATCATGACAGGGGCTCCATACCCTTGTGATGACGGGCTAAAAAACATCATCTGGGTTATCCCCCCAGAAGGGAAGGATATCCGCTATGAGAAAATCCACCTAGCCCATTTTGGTATTTTCCGGGAAGCGGATGTGTTCACCCCCGGCAGAGAGCCCATGATCTTGGATATCAACGGGTTCCGTTTCGGACTTTCCATCTGCTACGACCTTTTCTTTCCAGAGATGTATCGTTACTACGCACTGAGAGGTGCCGACGTTTTGATATGTGCATCGGCATCGCCTCTGAGTTCGCAGGAACATTTCGAGAGGGTTCTCCCGGCCCGTGCCGTTGAGAACACCTGTTATATGCTTTTCGTGAATAACGTAGGAGTGCAGGGAGATTTCCATTTTTTTGGGGGCAGCCGGGCCATATCGCCATACGGCAACGAAATAGTCAACTGCGGCGATTCACGTTACAACATCATCGAGATCAAACTGTTAAGAGACGAGCTGGAAAGAGCAAGAGAAGAGAGACCCACTCTCCGCGACCACCGTCATGACATTAACTGGAGTGGTTACTCATGATCGATGAATGGTTTATCCTTCTCATGATAGTTCTTTTGGCTTTTATT
>DUKW01000066.1 GCA_013329105.1 Candidatus Methanomethylophilaceae archaeon
GAGCTTCAACATCTCTTTGACCTCGTCTCTGGTCTCCATCAACTGGAAGGCTTCTGCTGGCATACCGTCTACGGAGGCTATAGCACCGACTAATACATTGAATAGTGCTCGGTTAGATTCTTTGGCCTCGCTACCTCCCTTGAATACCGTGGCATTACCACTCTTCAGGCATAGGGCCATGATCTGCGGTACAACATCCGGGCGCGACTCGAATATCACCCCAATCAACCCTATGGGCGTGCTCACTTTATAAAGCTCAAGACCATTGTCCAGTTCAAGAGCCTCAAGCGTTTTTCCGACGGGGTCAGGGAGCTTCATCACATCCATTATGCCTGCTATCATATCATCAATCTTGGTGTCATCGACTTTTAGTCTCTTGAGCATCGACTTTGTCAGTTTTCCCTCAGCAAGCATCTCCTCAGCGGCCTCGATGTCTTTCAGATTGGCCGCCTTTATCCTTTCCCTGTCCACATCTAAGGCATTGGCCATGGCCTGTAAGGCACGGTCCTTCCTTTCAGTAGATTCAGACATTAGGCGTATATACGCAGCTTTAGCCTTCTTCACTCTCTCCTCAAGATCCGACATAGGCAAACACTGTTATGGAATCCTCACCGTGTTCATTATCTTTATCATTATCTCATGTTCATAGCTATATGCCAGTGAGAGTTTCGACTGAACGCGCAAAGATCACTGAGAGCTGAGAATTATGCTTTAAGAGATACGAAAATTGACTGATAACCGATTTGGTCTTTTGACCATCATCCCATCCCTATGCTGTCCATGTGAACTCAACCTTAAGAAACTATATTACGATATCATGACTCAGAAAAAGGAGTGAAAAGTTTAATAATACAGTGAGCGCTGGTCTAAGTATGGACAGCTGCCAGATGGAGATTGTTTTCCTTGACCCTGATACATATACCTCCATCTCAGACCATGAGATGAGACAGCGTATATTAGTGGGACTTTTCAACAACGCATTCCATGAACCAATAACAAAACAAGAATTGGCAGATATTCTTAAAATTAAATATACCCAGCTCGTCTACCAGTTGAACAATCATTTGCAAGAGTTCTGGGAAGTAAAAAAAGAAGAAAAGGTCAGGGGGACTAGGATGGAATATATAGGTCCCACTAACCGTAATGCGGTGTACTTAGCCATAGGCGCAGGAGGAAAAATCTTCGTTGCTGATCCGGTTGCCGAGATCTTTGGCCCTGTGTCTGAAGTGGGTCTGCGTTGCGACACCTGTAGCGCGGAGGAATCCGAGTCCTGTATCAGATCTTTGATAGAAAATGGTTTCAATGTGGTGATAGACGAGGGGGAGGTACAGACTCTGGAGAGGAACTGCCGCTTTCCTCCATACCGACCGCTTGATCTGGCACTGATAACCGCCCTCCGCCAGATGGTGGCAGGTGAAACTTGCCATTTGACCATACCTTGTGAGAGTTGCCATTTTCTGCGCCGGCAGAAAATAATACAGTTGGATAACGGTTGATTCGAGAAAGGAATAAGGTCTTCCTCTTCTATTACCTCCCAATGAGCTTTAACGGAGCTACACGATTTCTGATCTTGGGCGGATTCCTTGGTGCAGGCAAGACCACTCTGGCCGTAAATCTAGCCAAAGCATTGAAAGAAGATTACGACAAATCCGTTGCCATCATTACCAATGATCAGGGCGATGTCCTTGTAGATACAGAATACACCAAGGACTCTGGTTTTGACGTACAAGAGGTTTTGGGAGGGTGTTTCTGTGCCCATTTTGATGAATTCGTTCATAGTGCCAGGACCCTTGTATCCATGGGAAAACCCGACATAATAATAGCCGAGCCCATTGGCACCTCAACTAACATCTTGGCCTCAGTGGTTGCACCTCTTAAAAGTCTGTATCCCGACGAATTCGACGTGGCTCCCTTATGTGTAGTGGTTGACTGCCCCAGGGCGCTCCGATATATTGATGGAGGCGAGGATGAGGACCTCATACCATTACACCAAATGCGTGAGGCAGAAATATTGATACTTTCCAAAACTGACTGTGTCATCCATGAAGAAGTAGGAATTATCAAAAATATGATCAAAAAGATCGTACCAGATACAGAGATCATTGAGACCTCTTCCCTGGACCTACATAATCTGCCTACAATAATAGACCTCGTCCTCTCAGAACGCATAAGTGAAAAGATACCTATCAGGGAGGATAATAAGAGATTCGCCTTTGAGAAGGCAAAATTAGGATGGTACGCCAGCACCTACAGGGTAAGCAGCGAGATGCCGGTGGACATGTACTCTATGATTACCGAGACCATAAAAGCCATCGCTAAAGAGTACGACCCCTCATCCATTGCTCATGTAAAAATGGTCTTGAGTTCAGAGAAGGCCGCTGCTAAGATGTCTCTGGTCCAAAATTCCATGCAAGTTGACGGAATATATGGTTCACGGTATTTTGAGAACGATGGGAAGATGGTGCTCAACGCACGCATTCAATCACCACCAGTCAAGCTAGAGACGATCATGCGAGAGGTGGTCAAAGAGATGGCTGAACGTCACGGCTTGAAAATTGATATGGAAAGCGAGTCCTGTTTCTCGCCAAGGCCTGAGTCTCCATCCCACTACCTATTTGAATAAAACTCCATATTTTCACTTTTTGTACACTTTTTTCCTCTTTTTATGTTCAATTGTTAGACGTGAAAGCATATATCCAATTCAAAAGACACTATTATTAATATAAGATCTTGACATACAGTAAGAAAACAACCAGGTGTCGATGATGAGTCTGATAGAAAACTCAAGATCTACTACAGGTACAAGTACCAGGGTGAAGGACGTTGCACCTATCAATGGTATGTGCCCAATCTGTATCGAGAGCTGTAATGTACTATGTGAAGTTGGTAAATCCTCCTTCCGTGGCAGAGAAATACTGTATCCTAGCCCTGAGTATTTCGGGGAGAGTACATCTGGATCAAACAAAGATTATTTTCTTGATTGGTCGCACTTCCAGATAATGTCCGAGCTTCTGGACATCAAAGGCATCGATGCCGACTCCGATCTTGCGTTTTTTGAGAATGCCGACATAACCACAACGGTAGGCACCCATTCCAAACATCCCATCAAGATGAAGCTTCCCCTTCATATCGCTGGCATGGGATCGACAGAGGTCGCTAGGAGAAACTGGGAGAGCCTGGCAAAAGGTGCTGCCATGAGTGGTGTCATCCATATCATCGGTGAGAACGTCTGCGGCATGGATCATGATTCAGTTTACTCGAACGGCAGCATTCAACGATCGCCGGACATGGAGTTCCGTGTCAATGCTTACAAGGAGCTATGGGATGGAGAGCATGGTAGGATAGTGCTACAAACGAATGTGGAGGATGGCCGCGCCAAGGTGGATGAATATGCCATATCCAAACTAGAAGTCGATGTCATAGAACGCAAATGGGGCCAAGGCGCCAAAGCCATCGGCGGTGAGGTGAGACTAAAGACTCTTGAACGTGCATTGGAACTCAAGAGCCGAGGATATCTGGTCATGCCGGATCCCGAGGATCCTGCAGTACAGGAAGCTTTCAAAGACGGACT
>DUKW01000042.1 GCA_013329105.1 Candidatus Methanomethylophilaceae archaeon
TCTTCGTTTGGCACTTGCATTATTAGAGAGACAAACATTCAGGAATTCATCCGATGATATAGGGATTCCTGATGACACGACGATGATCGATGCCGCAGAGCTCATGCTCCATGATGACGGAGTCTCTATTGATATGAACGTTTTGTTCTCTCAGGCAGTATATGCACTGGTTGATCAGACTGTACTTCAATGGATGGAATATTTGGATTTTATCAAGTTGCCCATGGATATCCTAGAACGTATTGGCGACGGCCTAGCTAATATTCTGGATCAAATCTTAATCCAGGCAGGAGGAGATCCGCCTGCTTCTCATTATTTGAAAGAGAGGATGGCCTCTGCAGGTCATGAGGAATCAGAGTATAGGTATCTTCATGGGGGCGACGTTTCAGTGAATCTTCCATCCATTGATGTTATGGTTTATCCTGATGGAACTATGAAAGTAATAGAATTAGCCCCGATGACCGTTTCGGTACCATTACCCGTTACTGATATCTTTGACAGTTATCTATGGGAAGCTTTCATGCCTATCTATCGTGAGAAGACGATGGATTTAGCTATGGACATACAGCAGCTACTTTATGATTTGGCAAGAACGATGTCCATAAGCGGGGCCCTTCCAGTGTTAAGTTTAGAACTCGATCGATTTGATACCGTGTCTTTCTTTGATACGCTTATGGACCGTATCGAAACAGCCTTACCAGATGCCGTCTCTGTATTAGAGCACAGTTGGCAGTTAAAATTGCAGGGATTTAAACGTTCTGACCCTCTTGCCTTAGAGCTCTCTGATTATGTTTGGAAATACCGGACTGTATTGCTTAAAGAGGATCTAGCCTACCAATCTCTCAGAGATGCCATAAAAGAAAGAGTGCTCGAGGCGGTGATGCAGGATCCATCTTTTATGGCCATGGGTACTGACCTGGGGGCTTACGCCTCATTGAATGAGAACATAGACTTTTCCATCGGTGAGGCAGGTATCGATACCTTGGTATGGAATGCGGTGCGGGAAGAGGGAAACGAAGTCTTAGGACTCATCTCATCGGTTCTCTGTGCTGAGGAAAATGTAGGGACAGTTACTAACATGATCGCTAAGCTTGCTAACGGTGCAGTCTCAGGTATTCCCGGCCTTGCTGAGACAATGGGTTCTATGATTATTTCCGTACTTCGATCAGTGGTGGAGGGGAACTCTATGTTCAATGGTAATGGTCCAGAATACTACCCAAGCAAGGGCTTAGAGCTCTATAGCGGAGATGGCAAAGTCTTTACAGAAGACCTTAAAGTGACTAGGTCGGATGGAAAAATGGATATACGGATCGTCTCACCCTCGGAGGTAAAGGGTGGGGCGGTCCATTATATAGGGTTGCATGACCTTTCTGCTGCACCATACCTGAGCACCACGGTGGTCCGTATAAAGGGGGACGTACAGTATACTGTAACCGGTGATGATGGAATAAGTCCTATTACGATTGATTGTGTAACGCCCTTGGATTTGGAGCTTAGACTACCAATACTAAGCTCATGGCCGTTGGAAGGGGTACAGTATTCGAGGAGTGATAGTCTTGGCAATGATATCGTTACGTCGATCATCAACAATGCTTTACCGATGATTAACCAGCTGCAGGGTGTGTTCAGTGCTTGTGATGCCCTATTCTCGTTTATAGCTGATATGAACACAGTCATCAATGGTTTCGCCACTAAGGCCATGGAGAAGCTGGCCAGTTCAGTACTAGCTCCTATAATGTCTATGCAAGAAGCGGTGAAAGAAGGCATGAGCTCCCTTTTGGGTGACGCTCTATTCACTTTTTTGGATAATGCGGGGCAGATACAGTTAGTGACTGATTTTTTCGGGCTCAGGCTAGAGCTGGAGACAAATCCCCTGGATGTCGCTATGGGGCTGGTTAGGGATTTGCTACGTGTAACCTTTCGGGTGAATGTGAGCGATGTACATCTTTCTGTGGCGTTGAGATTGCTGAGGATGGCACCGAATGACTTCTACATAATCGGTACAGGCAACATGGGTATGAACGATTGGTACGTCTCTCTAACCATCGATCCCATCATGCGTATTTACACTCATATAATAAGGATCACAGGTACTGTTGGAGGCAAAGGAATCCATCTTGAGATGCCTCATGTAACACAATATGAGACATTTAGTCTTACCCTTTCCCAGATACCAATTGTCTCTCAGTTCCTCTCCAACATTCCATTACCGTTCCCGGGTATGAAGGGCAGGGTTGATGCTGGTATGGAATTGAAATATGACTCGCCTGTGGTTACGAATCTTGTTATTAATGAGGTGGAACTCAACCCAAGAGGTAACGATCTAGGGCGGGAATGGGTAGAAATTTTTAACCCGCTCGATCATGATGTTACGCTTATCGGGTGGAGCCTTGGCACAGGGCACGGCAAGGGAAGTACTCATCGTCTTCCTGATATGGTACTTAGTCCAGGTGAGTATTTTGTCTATACTTTTCCCAGCCTTACGTTATACAATGGCGACGGCATGTCCTTACCGCGCGGAGAATCCATCATGCTATGGGACGATCAGGGCAGACTGATCGACTCCAGCCCATGGCTCGTGGATACTTATGACGATGAGCGGAGCTGGAAAAGAGAGCATGACGCTGCTGACAATTGGGTATTGGAAGACGCGTCACCAGGCATGAGCAACGGTCCACGATCGACAGCGCTTGATCTTGGTGAATGGTTCGTTTCCGAATTGAGGAAAGCTACCCTGACAGTTATGTCAGAGCTCAGTAATAAGGATCCGAATCTAGAGGGGTTGGCTGATATTCTTCACGATATTATTAACATCTTGATAAATAACGTATTGAGTCGCATAGCCGGTTGTGTGGTGGAGCTTAAACTCTTCATTCAGTTGGGAGTCTCTGACATAAGTGGTACAATCGGTGGAGGCATGGAATTAGCCCTGATTGCGGGAAGGGAGTTTGTTTTGGAAGGGTTGCAATGGATGGCAACTACTGTAAAAAAGGCAGTCATGGACATAATCAATCCCAGCAATTCATTTTCGGTTCACTCTCCTCAACTGTTGCAGGAAAGTTATATACGGCTTAGTGTGGTCGCCGCTGTTGGATTGCCGTCGTTTATCTCAAAACAAGGAGGAGACGAACGATATGAACTTAGAGGTATGGTGCAGATGAACCTAGCAGCCGTCTCTTCGTTGGTAGGTAAGGATGAGGATAATAGACGTATCGGCTTTGGGGTTATGTTCTCAGGTATACCCGGCTTTCTTATGCCCCCCATATTCAAAGTAAACCCGGGGCGGACCTGTGATTTATGGTTGATGAGAGGTACGATAAATTATTGATTGGAAAAGAGTTAAGCACGGGCAGAGCTATTTATGCTGAATGAGTTTCGAGCCCCATGTTAATCAGGAACCAAGCCGGCTACAAATGGTAGAGAGAACATTGTTGGCCCTCTTGGCTTTGAACGTGGTGGAGGAGACCACTGCCCCAGGCGTCGCTATAAAGAGTTTTGAAGGTCCAAATGATGGTCCAGCACCATTAGGCAGATGCCCACTCTGTCTTGAATTCGTGGAAGACGGCGAGCAGTATTATGTCTTGATTGACATGAACGACGTTGAACATCCCTTTCACCGTTCTTGTTTGAAGTGGTATATGGAGGCACAGGTACAGAGTCATGGAAGAGGCGAGAGTTATAACTCGAAACACCAAAGAAGAACGGTGAAAGGGATGTTCA
>DUKW01000082.1 GCA_013329105.1 Candidatus Methanomethylophilaceae archaeon
CTCCACACTTCAAGACCTCTGCTGCCATCCTTCTCTGGTTGCTTAGGTCCATATTCATCCCATCCTGTTGAGGACCCTGATACCGAGCTCATCGGCTTTATCCTCAATATCTATTCTCTTCTTTACACCCACCGTTCCGGCTATACGTATGGCCTGGACCTTGGGGTCGACACCATCCAGTTCGTTGACGTTATGCACCATCACCTCAGCGAATCCTGATGGATGCAGGCCACGTGCCTCCTTAGGGCCGCGATAACCAATATTTACCATCGGAGGGCGGTACTTGAAACTGCGTCTCATTTTAGAGTGTATACCCTTAGGTCTCCTCCATTTCTCACCTAGCCGACTGTAGCGGAACCATTCTTGCCTTTTGAAAGCCGGTCGGCGAGAGGAGACAGCGTCCCTTATCGCCAATTTTTCTCGTATGAATTCATCGAGTTCTGGCTTGAGATTGGCGACGTGCTCCCTCTCTTCGGTCTCTTCCTCTTCGACTATTTCCACTTCTTCTTCGTCAAGGATTTCCATATCAGCCAATGTTGCACGCCACTTCTCAATGGTCTTGGGGCCGACACCTTTCAGTACGCTCATAACATCCTTTACAGCGTCGTCGTCCTCCAGTGTCTCCTTTAGATCGGCTAGGCTCTCAATATTCATATCAGCGAGGATTTCCAGATACTCTTCTTTGAATCCGGGCAGCCCCATGAACTCTTCCTTCATTCAGCAACCCTCCTTCCTTTCTCGACTATGTATATGCCGTCCTGGAAAACCCTGCGATCAAAGCCACGGCGGCGGGTGGCCTTCTCGATATTAGCAGCCGTCTGGCCACAAAGTTCGCGATCTATGCCTTCCACGATGATGTCGGAACCTTTTACGGTAACGCTCACCCCTGGCATTATCCTGGCATAACGACGAGATTTGCCCCCCATATAGTTGTCTATCATGACGTTGCCGTCTTTAACAGTGACCTTCATAGGAAAGTGGGAATAAACCACCTTCATCTTGTATGTGTAACCATGTTTGACGCCGTACATCATATTACGGATGTGCGACTCGAAAGTACCCACTATAGCTTTTTCCCTGACTCGGGGGAACTCGGAGCGAATATTGATCACGTTCCCGCTGACAGATAGCTCGACGCGAGGATACCTAAACTCCCGCGACAGATGGCCCTTTGGGCCACTGACAGTCAGTATGTCGCCATCCTTTGTCACGGTGACGCCTTCGGGTATTTCTATCTCATTATCGATGATCCCGGTTATTGTCATCTCTTTCACCTCAATATACGTAGGCTAGCAGCTTACCGCCTAGGCCCAGATCTTTGGCCTGAGTATGCGTTACGACACCCTTTGTCGTAGTTAATATGAGGACACCGAAGTCCTGAGCCGGCAGATAACGCGCCTCGTACTTCTCCAGATCGTTCCTTTTCACCGAGTATCTTGGTTTTATGACACCACAGTTGTTTATGGCACCTTTCATCGTAACCCTAAACTGCCCAGCCTTACCATCGTCGATATACTCAAACTGATTGATGTAACCATGATCTTGCATGACTTTTAGGACACGGCCGATGAGTTTAGATGACGGTTTGATATAGCATTCGCTCTTACCTACCGCCGCGGCGTTCTTCATTATCGACATGGCGTCGTTCAATGGATCACTCTGCATATTCATCACCTCACGAATATTTTTTGAATCCCAGTTCGGGAGCTATCTCCCTAAAGCACTGACGACAGAGGTGCATTCCATACCTCCGTATCAGGCCGCGCTTCCTTCCGCAGCGTTCACATCCATCGCTCCTGCCGAAATGTTTTTTGGGTTTCATTCCAACACCTCTAGGCCGAAATTCTCTTTCATGAACTCCTTCGCCTCCTCTGGAGTCAAACGGTGGCTTTGAGGTATCTTACGCTTTAGAAGACGCCTCTGAGTCACCCTATAACCGGGTCTCTTGAGCACGACGTTAACATCCATGCCAAAGATCCCGATCTCTGGGTCATATTTCATGCCTTCAAAATCGGTATAATCACTGATCCCAAAAGAGACGTTGCCTTCGGGATCAAAGGAATAAGCAGGAAGACGGTTTTCCCTGATTTCAAGCGCTTTGGTAAGGAACCCTACTGCTTCCTCACCGCGTAATGTGACTTTGCAACCAAGCGGCATCCCTTTGCGTATGCCTAGGTCACGATTTATGGTCTTTGAAATCGTCTGGACAGAGTTCCTGCCTGTAACCATTTCCAGCACCTTCTGAGCCTTCACCAATCTCTCACCGGCCTCACCAACACCTATGTTGATGGTGACCTTCTCGATACGCGGCTGACGCATAGGGTTCATGCCATAACCTCCGGCAATTTGATTACTGGTTTACCGACACCGATTATGAACACATTGTCCTTGATGGTCTCAGTTCCGTTTGTGAAACGCACAACGTTGGGGGTGGGGCGACGCGTCACCACATAGTCATCGACATCCATAACCTCGCCTGTGAGGCTGCCACCTATAACCATAGCCACTGCGCCTTTTTTCAGAGGGTAATGCTCCAAAACCTCTTGCGAAGGGACAGCTATCTTTAGAACGTCGCCGGTGTGATACCTATCATTATCCACTACAATGTTTCTTCCGTCATGTAGGTTAATCTGGATTCTGCCGCCCCTCTGTGTAGTCTTGTTCTCTATCCTGACAAGTTTCCACTTGGCGGCCTCGGCGTCTATGGGTGTGAGTACAATCTTGCCATTATCGTTAAACAGCACACGATAATGGGTATCAACCTTGGGTATTGAAACCACATCCATTATACCGATGGGCATCTTGGCACTTTTCACTTTCCATCCATCTACCAGTATTTCTCTCCTTCCGATTATTCCCTCCGCTTCACGGGTAGTGTCGCATAGCGATAGCACATCCCTTATTAAAAGGGCCGCGGGTATGCTGTTCTCCAGCGAATGGGGACCTGGTGACTGCTTCGTCACCCAAGTGGCCACTTTCCTTTCCAATGGCCAAGTCCTAGGTGCGTTAAGTCTTTTCATGTAGCCGCTCATTGTGCCACCTCATTTTTTCTTAGGAGCTTGTCTTTTCTCCATTCATCGGAGAGCTCCAGTTTTGTTATCATAACATTGGATGCGTGAACGGGTGCGCTAACCTCCGTACCGTCCGCTTGATTGATGGTTACGCCCTCTACATTCAATCTGCCAGTCTTTGTAATAACTTCAAGGACTTTTCCCTCGATTCCACGAACGTCCTCGTTGCCTCTAAGGACGACTACTGTATCCCCCACCACAACAGGCATGGTCCTCTTGCCGTACTTCTCCTTAAGCTCGGGACTCAGAGGTGATGCTACCGATCTGCGGCGGGCGTGGTTGGGAGCATTGAAATACGCTTTCCTCTGCTTTCTGGCTTTACTGCTCTTTACCATTTCCCCACCTCACACGATCATGGACGCAGTGGCTGAGACACGAGGCCACCTTTCAGCAGACTCGCGGGCCACCGGCCCCTTGATATCCGTTCCCTTGGTATCACCGTCTTCTGTGGTTATCACCGCGGCGTTGTCCTCGAAGAAAACCATTGTCCCGTCAGCGCGACGGAAGGGCCTTTTCTGTCTCACGACAACCGCATATACGATCTGGCGTCTCATTTCCGGCGTTCCCTTCTTGACCGAGGCAATTACTAGATCTCCAACAGCGGCACGAGGGTAACGTCTGGCTACACCTTTGTATCCAGGCACCGCTATTACCTGTATGACCTTCGCCCCTGTATTATCTACGACGGCAAGCTCAGTTCCGGTCTGGATGCCTTTTGTCTGTTTTCCCGCCAATCCTTTCATGTCCTTCACCTTCT
>DUKW01000127.1 GCA_013329105.1 Candidatus Methanomethylophilaceae archaeon
GTACCTTATAGGCCGCTCCGACATCAGACGCAACCGCTGGTATTTCCATCGTATCGAG
Organism: Candidatus Methanomethylophilaceae archaeon; assembly: GCA_013329105.1. Classification (GTDB taxonomy): domain Archaea; phylum Thermoplasmatota; class Thermoplasmata; order Methanomassiliicoccales; family Methanomethylophilaceae; genus UBA9915; species UBA9915 sp9915u. The sequence goes on from DUKW01000127.1 coordinate 59, forward strand.
GCTGAGCTCCCCGATCGCCAGGAAGCGCTGGACAGGGTGGTCCAGCGTTACTTGGAGTGTTTTGCCCCTGCCACAGCAGAGGAAGTGGCATACGCCCTGACTATCGATATCGCTGATGCGCAAAGAACACTCGATGACCTGGTGAAGGAAGGTCTACTATCAAAGGGGAAGTTCTTGATTTCGGAGCATGAGCAGTACATGCTCCGCATGGACCATCTGCGTCTTCGCTCTGGTGGAGAGATTTTCGATCATGCAAGCGTTGACCGTTACCGCCGGAGCAAGACCTTCCGTTACAGATGTACGGAGGAGATGTTGTCCTCGCTGCTCTCTGTTGGCAGCACATTAGATGTCTTCCACCGCGTAGAGGGGTTTTCTTTGGATGAATGGGCGCGCGCGCGCTCCGAAGGCCGGATATTGCTGGGGCGTTTCCTGAAGGGAAGAGTACGTTATGTGCTTCGAGAGGATGCGCCCATGCTGGTCAAAGCCTACCGTCAGGATTCCTTGCGTGAAGATGACAAGGCGTTGCTTCAATTGCTAGAAATGGAAGGAGGTATGAGTTTAAGGCAGATTGTGGCCGTCACAGGGAAAGAGAAAACGGAGATCAAGGAGACCTTGGACCGTCTGGACCGTAACCTCTATCTGCACCGCCGTTTCGAAGAAAGGGAAGATCGCGGATCAGAGAACGTTTACGTTCCCCTGCAGACAGATGATTATGAGGGAGATCCTTGGCGGGAGATCGTCGCCAGGGTGATACGCGGTCACGGGCCCATACCAGTCATGGGCCTGTCGATGATGCTCGGCCTCCCTCGCGATGTATTGCGTTTCTACGCCGAGGAAGTAGGGGCCACGATCATATCTGTGGGTGAGGCCCATACACCAATGCTGGTCTTCCCCGAAGAGTTGCCTGCCATAAGGGATCACAGGGCCCCACCGGAGGAGACCAGAATAGTCTCTCCCTTCGACCCTGACGCTCAGCCCCGTTGGGCTGAGATCAACGCCCGCTATGGTGACCGTTTTGTGTATCCTGTTTTGCGGGGAGCATCCCTGCTCGGCGCTATGGAAATCTGGGAGATGTCTGGTGCTCTTGAGGTACGCTCAGTCGACCTTGAGGACCCCTATTATCTTCACGAGGCGCTAGAGGCTCTTGATCGAGCTATGGGGTATTTCGGTCAGCGCGGTTACGATCTTATCCGCCTGCGGGAGGTCCTGGGTGAGGAGCCGGAGAAGCTCTCCACTGATTTGATGGACACAATGCTTGCTCACGGCTACCTTCCTGTGAATGGCTTTCTGGCTAAAGGACGTTTCATCCCCTTCAGCATGGAATGGGAGGAAATGCTGAGTCTGATCCTCTGGTATCAGCACATTCCCCGTGAGAGACACTTCGTAACCCTTTCGGAGGCAGTGTCTGTGATGGGTTCCATACGCAGCGACGCTGAGCTGATGGCCCGCGGTAGGGAAGTAACCTCTGTAAAAAGAGGAATGGATAAAAGGTATCTTCTCTCAATGACAGTGATCCCTCCTTATGTGGCTTATACCACACGCGAGCACGCCGCCATCTTCCGTGCTGCCCGCAATGCGGAAATTGATGATGACATGCGCATGTTGATCAGTGTCATAAAGGACCACCAACCCATTACGCGGCGCGACATCTTTCTCTATTCCACATTAGGAGAACTGCGTAGCAGTGAGGCCTTGCGTCGTCTGCGCCAGGGTTCGATCGTTTACACTGACGCAGAAAACCGTTATAACCTGGTTCCACTGCGGGAAATCCCTGTAGAGGATGCCCGTGATAAGGTGGTAAGGATGATGTTCAGTAACTTTGGTATTTTCTCCGCCGAGCAGCTCTCGCAGATGATGGGTCCTAACATACCTATGCACAGCGTCCGCGCCTCACTGACACGCCTTGAGAATGAGGGGTATTTGGTAAAAGGATTCTTTCTAGAGGGGAGCCCAACCGTATACTGGATGCTCGCCGAGGCTGCCGATAGGCCAGTACCACCATTTCGCGACCAGGCCGTGATAGGTACACAAGACAATTTGCATGTGTATCTGCGCCATATACGGAACCGCGGTTTCGAGACCGACGAGAATATAATACTCGACGGCCCAGAAATCATCGGCGGATTCAAGGGCAAGATCGCCGACGATCGACTTATCGTCAAGGAAATCCGCGGCGGGGAGGGCGCATGGAAGATCCTGCGTGAGTTTGTCCGCTCAAGGCGGCTGCTCGTTGAGGGCCCCACCGAGCAAGAGGATGAGGATTGGGATGTATGGGAATTCTACCGCAAGACTCATCCGGGGGAACGCTAAGCTCCCTCTCTCTCTAGTATCATCTCCGCCACTCTCCGTCCCGAGAGCAGCATGCCGCCAAATATCGGTCCCATGCGCGGAGCACCCATCACAGCGTTGCAAGCCATGCCGGTGACGTACAGATGCGGATATACCTCGATTGTGTTTTCTACCGTTAGTTTCTCGGCTAGTTCTGACCACATGGAACTCTCGCCCTCGACCTTTCCGCTAGGAGTGTTTAAGTTTCCCACTTTCCTCTCCACTACACGGACCACTTCGCAGTCGTGACCGGTACCGTCTATCACGTATTTGGACCGCACCATCACCGGGTCGACATGCAGTCCAGCGACATCCACTGCCGACCAGTTTATCACTACACCGTCGATGCGTCCTTCGCGTATCACCACATCTTCCACGGTCATGGCGTTAAAAATCCTGGCTCCAGCAGAGACGGCGGCGGCGATGAGTTTAGAGGCCGCCTCCACGCTATCGGCCGTGTAGTAGCCACCCCCCTCATCGCTGACGTCTACGCCCACTTCGATGAGCTCCTCTCTTCCCTCTTCCTGGACAACGATCACGGGGAAATTCATTCCCCCGCCCCACATGCCTCCGCCCGGGGAGAGTTTGCGCTCGAATACCACCGTTCTTATACCGCCCTTAGCCAGATGACGGGCGGCCACCAGGGCGGAAGGTCCTCCGCCCACGATCACTACATCCGTCTCCAGCGAACTGCTGAATTCGCGATAGAAGCGGTTCAGGATCATTCTTGTAACTTCTACTTCATCCAGTGTCATCATGCTCCTCCCTTTTCGGAATGGCTTCCGATGAAGATTTCGGAAGCCTCTCACTTCTGTGCTGCTATACCTCATGGCGTCCCAATAAAAAAGGATCTGTACAAAACATGAACAATCAAACCCTTAAATACCGTTAAGGACCTCTATTAATTATGAAGATCCCCTGTGAACTCATAGTGTGGTATGTTCTTCCCAGTATACGGAGGGAGCTAGCCAGGGAATTGGTGGAGGAGCACTCTATGACGCAGGCAGAGGTTGCTAGACGTTTCGGCGTCACCGATGCCGCTATTTCTCAGTATCTCAAGAAGAAACGGGGGTCTAACCCGGAAATCGAGAACGGGGCAGGTTATGAGGAATTCAAGGAGGAGATTGCCCGCTCGGCCGTCAGGATCAAAGAGGGATCTGCCGACATAGTGACCGAGACCTGCCGTATATGCGGAGTGGTTAAGGACAGCGGGATGTTGTCTCGGATATACGAGGTGCAGTTAGGTTATCGTCCCCCCTCATGTGTCTGCCCTAACGAGTGCCCAGGCGAGCGTTGATCCCCCACCATCTTATATAGGAACTCCTGTGCGTATCCAGCGTTATCGCCGAAACGATCCCTGCCGAATGATGACAGCCGATGATAGGATCCCGTGACACCATAGTACTCCATAAGACAACGCTTTATTCGTGCATCGACAGGGAAGGCCTCCGAATGGTCCATCGAGAAGAGCGCCACACAGTCAGCATCTTTGTCGCCTACCCCCTCTATCGTCTTGAGTGTTTCTGTACATTCTTGGTAGTCAAGGCGTCGTAACGACTCCAAGTTTATGCAACCGTCAGCCACCGCCTCTGCCAGTGAGCGCAGGCGCGCGCAACGGTATCCCAGACGGCAGTCTTCTAGCTTCTCGGGAGAAGAGGCGATG
>DUKW01000174.1 GCA_013329105.1 Candidatus Methanomethylophilaceae archaeon
AAGGATTTCTCATGTCTAATGACGGATTGCATGACTGATCTTGAGATAGTTGGGAAATCTCAGTGTTTCCCCTTGTATTGGTACGAGGACAAGTCTGAAGCAAGGCGCGAGAACAAGCAAATATCCTTGTTCGAAGACGATACAGAACACTTCGTCCGGCATGACGGCATCAGCGATTATATTCTCGGTATCGCACGCAAGAAGTATGGCCAGCACGTGACCAAGGAAGACATCTTCTATTACGTCTACGGATACCTTCACTCACCGGAATACAGGGAGCTCTTTTCAGACGATCTGAAGATGGCACTTCCGCGTATCGGCCTGGTCGATTCCAAGGAAGATTTCCTCGTGTTCTCTGAGGCAGGAAGACGGCTCGCAGACCTACATACCAACTACGAGAACGTGGAGCCCTTCGAAGGTCTGACATTTTCCAACGGAGAATCCCTCGATGATCTACTCGCGGATGAGGCAAGATGCAGAGTGACCAAGATGAAAGTCTTTCCCGATGAAGGAAAGGTCGAGTATAACAGCCACATCATCGTGAGCAACATTCCGAAAGAGGCGTTCGAATACGTCGTGAATGGCCGCAGCGCCATCGAATGGATAGCAGATCAATACCGATACACCAAGGACAAGAAATCAGGCATAATCAACGATCCAAACGAGTACGCCGGCGGAAGCTACATACTGAAGCTGCTTTGCTCTGTGATCACCGTCAGCGTAAAAACAATGGAGATCGTGAATAGCTTGCCTCGATTGAATCTCGAAGAAACGGAGCAAAAATCATCAATCATCGATGAGTGCACGGCACAGGCCGCTGAGGAAGTGTAGAGAGTCGTCCTTAGGCAGCAACAACCGCAGTGCCCCTTACTACTACCTTTGGGGTTTTCTGCAAAGGGAAAGAGTGAAAATGTGAGTTAAGCTGTGCTTAGCCAAACATCTTTTTTATATGCATATATGAAGGTTTGTAAACATTTTTGATAATGAATTAAGAAAAAAGAAAACGGCAGATCGTTAATTTATAAGGCAACATTCCTCATGGCGAAAACCGTTATCAAGGACTCAGAACCCCATGTTTTTTCTTTTTGAACAGTTCGAGTAAACACTCTCGAGTGCCTAGTGTTCTCCAAATCAATATTCTATGTAATAGTTTAATATAATCAAAACTTACTGTTTTTGCTGTTATGGGCTTATACGCATTGGCAGAACTCTTGGAACTCTTTAAGAGCGACGTTGAGGCGCTGGACCAGATGGTATTGGCAATTAACTATGAGAGTTTTAAGCTCGAAGTTGCTGATGAACTGAATGAGATGTACCGTGTGGCCAGCGAAGAGTTCATGGCAACCCGTTTTCCTCACATAGATACCTACACTATGATGGCGCTCAAGAAGATGTCCATACGTATAATGGGAAAAATGACACAGGAGGCCACTGGTGTTTTGGTTAAAAAAGGTCCTGACGAAGCCATCACCGCTCTCCAAAGATTCCGCAAAGAAAGGATGACAGATATAATGCTCTCTGACATTGAAGAGTGCATCCACTACGGCTTATCCCTAAATCAGAACATGATCACCGTCTTAAAAACGCTCTCTAAGATAGTTGAGAGCCCAGAGGATTCTTCTGAATCGGATTATCATTTTCGCTGGAAAGAGATTGACGTCGATAGATGTGCAGAAGAGATATCTTCCTTTGCCAACCCCCACAGGATAAACATAATGAAGATGCTCAATACGCGGGACTGCTACTTCAAAGAGCTCTCATCGGCAACAGGGCTGAAGACAGGCCACCTGCAATTTCACCTTCAAGATCTTATGGACAAGGGATTCGTAGAGAAGATTGACAAAGGTCTATACTGCATAACGAAGAAGGGCTCCAACGCACTAAACAGTATTGCAGATTTCGATCGCCATATGAAACTGTACAAAGTGATCGAAGAGACTTATGGATTGGAATAAAAAAAAGTTTGGATTGTAAAGGGTTTGTTGGAGGTGTGCGGAATTAGATCCTTTTCGCTCAGAGCTCGTAGTTCTTCGGGTTGAACGCCGGAATCTCTGCCGAATACTGCTTGACGCAATCCTCTATGAACTTGTTCTCATCGTCAGGCAATGAGGAGAGGACTTTGAGGATATTCTTCAGCATGTCCTTCTGCGAGATGGTCAGCTGCAGCGTGCCGTTCGAATAAGCCTCGTCTATCAGTTTTGCGGCAGTCAGACCAGCAGCCTTTGCTCTCAGGTAGACGTTGTCCTCAGCGACTATGGCCTCGCCGATCTTGTAGGCGTTATCATAGGCCAATATGAAGCCCTCCGGTCCGCGGAAGCGGTCGGAATACATATACAAGTCTCTGAGGGTCTTCTCCTGACCGAGGAGCAGGGCGGTGTTCATCAGGCTGACCTCATAGCCCAGCGAACCGAGCCAGCAGGCCACGGAAGAGCCACCGAACTCAGGGTGGTATTCTATGGACTCGTTGGACCACAGATCACATACCTGGGCCATTAGGTTACCCTGTAGGTCTGCATGGGCACACTCGCAGTTCTTGCCCTCTTGTGATGTGGGTTTCCCGGCTATGGCTTTGAGGATAGGTCCTTCGTAACCGCAGTCCTTGTCGGGACCGACTGCGCCCGCCTCCCATGCGCAAAGGGTTCTCACCGCGGCGAAGGTACGGGTTACGGCGGAGAACGTCTTGGGAACATCGTTGTCCAAGAAACCACCGGCCATGAACATGGCCACGTTTGCACCGGAGCAGTTCGTGTCACCACCGGGAACGGTCTTGTGTTTCTTGGCGATCTTCACGAACTCCTGCCATATCCACTCCATATCCATACTGCCAAGGACACCGATGCCGAAGAGAGCGGCCTTGATATCACCGGTCATGACGGCATAGTCGAGGACCTCTTTTCCGCCCACAGTCTCACATGAGAGCACATCGGCACCCGCCTCACATGCGATTTCAGCAGACTCAAGGACCTTTTCGGGGTAAGACCTCTCCTTATCCATTCCTGGGCGCATGCCTCTTTCGGCCTCCCTCATGTCAGGGATTGTGTGACGGACAGCGAGGTTGATACCATACTTCTCGTGCATCTCCTCGCAAATTGCCTTCTGTCCCTCGACCACGGGCCTTCCGAACTTCTCGCTGTTGTTACCCATTTGGAAGACCCACTCGGTCTCCAGCTGTAGGTCCGGGAATCCCTCGGTCACGGCCCTTTCTATGGCATCCTTGGATATGTAGTCGACATACTCCTTTGTCAACTTTTCTGGGGTTGCCTCCCTTCCTGGTCTGGGAGCATAGTTGATCTCTGGAATGACGCGACCGGCACCCACTTTGATTCCGAATCCATAGGATACAGGACTCTTAGCGATGCCGAATACCATGTCATCCGGTTTTGCATAAGCCATCTTGGTGTATCTCTTGATTGCCATTTTTAAGCCCCCTTAACTATCTGATCCCATTCTTCTCTAAGTTTTCTCCAGTCGTATCCTTCAATCGCCTTCTGGGCCAGCAACGGGGTCTGAGGTGCCTTCTCCGAATATACGCCCAAGTCGAATGATTCGACATAGTCTCTGTTCACTGCACCGCCAGCGCCGATAACCGGAATCTCAATTCCCTTCTCTTTGAGCCTGGATGCGATGCGCGGTATAGCAGGCATTGTGGTGGTCATCAGAGCTGTACCGGATACCATAAAGGGCTTTATCTCCTCTGTTTTGGCAACAACCTCATCGACAGGCACATCGCGCCCCATGTCTACAACGGTGTAACCGGCAGAACGCATCATCACGGCTGCGATGTTCTTCCCTATGTCATGTGGGTCTCCCTCAACAGCGTGCATGATAATCGTACCTTTGCTGCTGCGGCCACCTGGTATCCTCTTCTCCGCCACACCTATACCAATCTCCATAGTCTTGGCGGCCAGCATTATCTCTGGGAGATAGTATACGTGCTGGGCGTACAGATCGCTCACGATTTCCATCCCTGAGACTAAAGCCTCATTTATGATTTCATGGGGATCTTTGCCCTTCTCCAGGGCCTCTGCCACATCGGCGGCGATGTCCTTGTACTTCATGTACACGACGTCCTCGGCTATTTTCTTATATATCGGGTCCGTCGGGAGCATTTTCTTGGCGATCTCCTCAGGGGTGCTTACGTTATCGACTAAGATGTCGTAACGCTTTAGCACGGAATCGAAGTTCGCTCCTTTCGTGTCTAACATTTTTCTTCCTCCCTGGTGCAACATATCGTTGCTGTTAGCGGAGTTTCTTTAAATTGTATAAAAAGGAATATATGGCTGGATGTGTAAGCCAAGCTTAAACGGCGTTAATTTCGATATTTTACGAAAAATTATGGCAAATGTTCTTTTTTTCTCTCTGTTTTTTTCCAAATAAATAGAATAAGTATTAAATATGGGATCTTTCTTCTCCACCTGAAATTATCAGGTTATTCATTAATATATAAATGTTAAACCAATATAAACATAACAATAAACATATTATATGATTTTTTCACCTCAATAGGGCATGTTCGTAGTCCTTATAGGAGGATTTCTAGGCAGCGGGAAGACCACCATGCTGTTGGAACTCGCCAAAGCAGCAAATGAGGCAGGACTGAGGGTTGCCGTCATAGTTAATGAGGTAGGGGAAGTCGGAATAGACGGCACAAGGATCAATGCGGAGGGCTACGAAGCAGTGGAATTGGCTGAAGGGTGTATATGCTGTTCCCTTGCCGGTACCCTGCAGAATACGCTTATCACCATAAGCAGTGACTTTAAACCCGATCTCATAATTCTTGAGCCTACCGGTTTGGCATTGCCTCATCGTGTCCAGCAGATCATACGAACTTCCATGATCCGGCCGGAGAAAGTCATGACGATCGGGGTGGTCGATGCCCATCGCTTTGAGGACCTTTTGAACAAGAGGAGGAACTTTATGGAGAGACAGCTCATGAATGCTGATCTCATAGCCCTCAACAAATGCGATCTTATCGGTGAGGCGGTGATTCACCGGGCGGTTGATGAGTTGTCCCAGATATGCCCAGGCAGAGAGGTGTTTCCCGTATCAGCGTTGACCGGTGAAGGTATGGGCACAATCATTGAGAGGTTGATATGACTGATGACGGATCATCTATTGACGAAGTGGGCGCGGCTTCTTGCGGTCTTTCCGGAATGATAAATCATTGGGATAACGATAAGGAAAACGAATTCAAGCAAGCTATGCTGGGAATAGCATCTGATATTGCTGAGATGTCAGATGGTTTTTTCGGTCATATAAAAGCAATCCTGACTTCCGATGACAAATCGATGAGCATGAATCTTGTTGAACCCAGTTTGGGGGTCAGCGTTCACGGTGAGATCCCTGATGGCAGTTGTGCCTTTCGGATAATGGTGGCCGCCTTGGATGTTGACAGTGAATATTTGCGTAAGGCTATGAACAAAAGACTATCCGGTATTGAGGGGCTGAAAGTTGAGTCCCGAAGATCCGGACTGATATTACCGAGTTGATCAATATGTATGGAATATCAATGGATATAGGGACTAGCGGTCTGAGAGCCCATGCTCTGGATCTGAAGGACGGAACTATAATGTCCACTGCCATAACTGATAGGCACCCCTTGCCTGGAGGGAACGTCATGGACCATCTGACCTTCTGTGTGAACATGGGTGTGGAACTGGCTCACAATATTGTGATGTCTGCTGCGAACAGGCTTATAGCTCAGTTGGGAATAGATCTCGGCAAAGTCGAGAGGGTCACTGTATGCGGCAACCCCATTCAGCTCTCTGTTTTTGAGGGCATAGAAGTTAGAGATCTAGCCTTAGCGGGCGAGAATGCTCGGCGTGTTCACGGCATCAAGCTGCAAGACCGTAACGCCCACACAGTAGATGCGTGTGAAGTAGGTCTGCAGGTCGGCGAGGGGGCAGAGCTTCTAATTCCGCCAGCAATAAAACATGAGATAGGTGCAGACGCTTTGGCCATGCTTTACAAGAGCGGTTTTCTGGAACAGAAGAAGATTTGTATGGTCACTGACTACGGCACCAACGCAGAGATGGCACTCAAGGTAGGGGATGAGATCTATACAGGATCGGCGGCGGCCGGCCCGGCTATAGAGGGCCAGCACATCCGCCATGGACGTCTGGCATCACCAGGAGCCATATCTGATCTCGAGTACGAGTTCCATTGGCGCTGCAAGGTTTTGGATGAAAATCTGCTGCCCCAGGACGGGGACAAGATAGACCTAGCCACTGGTACCATAATCGAGGAGGGTGATATGCATGGTAAAGCGAAAGGTATCACAGGCACAGGGGTCATTGCCTTGGTGTCAGCGGCCATGGAAAACAATCTCTTCCGGCGACCCAATATAGTGACCACAACCGGCTACCTGAAACTTCAGGACGGCATAGTGGTTGACAATCATGACGTGCAGGAAGCCTGTAAAGCATTTGGAGCGATGCGTGCCGGGCATTTTACGCTGATAGAGCATGCCGGCATCAGTTTTGCGGATCTCGATAGGATGTATATGTGCGGCGCATCTGGCACCTATGTTGACGCTATTAAGGCCAGGGATGTCGGTCTATTGCCTCCCAGTGCAAAGAATATTGAGCAGATCGGTAACACATCGTTGGCACTGGCCACGGACCTGGTGCGTGACCCGGAACTGTTAGACGAATTGCAGGCGGTTGCCAATGAGATACGTGCAAACCATGTGATGTTCGCCACGGACAAGGTTTTCGAGACCATATACATACAGGAACTGGCCTACTGGGAGGAGGGAATGTCCATAGAAAAATACAATGATAACCTCAGAGAGGAAGGGATACAGCCTCTGCCAGGTTTTCAAAAGTCCCCCAATGTGGAACGGAAAGTGGAAAGGGACATCCCAGTTCTGGGTGCCGGTGGTCTGCGCATAGTGAAAGATACAGGGATGATTCTGCAGGGGCATTTCGAAGGATGTACAAGATGCAGACAGTGCGAAAAGGAGTGTCCCGAGAACGTGCTGACGGTGGGTGAAGGCAAGCCGCCTTTGATAACTATAAAGACTTCTGGCTGTCTGGGTACTGCATGTTACCGCTGCCAGCTGCGCTGTCCCGAGAAAGTGTTTGACTACTCCGCGCTGGAACTTAAAGAGTACGGAGGCTAACAATTATCCCGGAAGGCGCACGGGCAGAAGTGCTTCGTAAGAGCTGTACCGAGGCTTTGTTAGCGGGGGCGATATTAGTCTTGATACTCTTGGGGAAAATTTTGAACGATTGTTTAAAACCTATGTTACGGCGGGTCTCTCTGGGCACTCTCCAACTTCCACACCATCAAGATTCTTTGGGACTCTCCATAAAGCGTTTACCGATCGCCGTTTTCCCCGTCCTTCATCAGGATATATTCCATTGAGTCCACTAGGGCCATTAACGAGGCCTCGATGATATTCTCTGATACGCCTACCGTGGTCCATGTGCTCTTTCCGTCTGTCGATCTTATGAGGACGCGGACCTTGGCGGCTGTCCCGGCTTTTTCGTCAATTACCCTGACCTTATAGTCGGTAAGCCTGACGCTGTTGAGCTTAGGGAAAAATCGCGTCAACGCTTTCCTTAAGGCCATGTCTAGTGCGTTAACGGGACCGTCACCGTCGGCGGCTGTGTGCTCTAAGTTTCCATCAAGATCCATCACCTTTACCGACGCTTCGGAGGTGAGCTTTGAACCCATCTGCGAATCTATGAAGAGCCTGAAGCCCTGGAGCTCGAAGGGCGGTCTTTTGTTTTCACGGAAACGCCTGACGAGAAGTTCGAAACTAGCCTCCGCTCCGTCGAACTGGAATCCTTGGGATTCCAGTGCCTTTATGCGGTCGAGGATGGGTTTTGTATCTTCTCTGTTGCTATCAATCCCCAGTTCCCGGACCTTCTCCAAAATGTTACTGGTTCCGGCCATTTCCGATATCAGTATACGGCGGCGGTTGCCTACCAGCTGCGGGTCGATATGCTCGTAGGTGCGCTGGTCCCGAGACATGGCGCTCACATGCACCCCGCCTTTGTGGGCAAATGCCCTATCACCCACATACGGCATGCCTGGGTGGGGAAAGATATTGCTTATATCGCCCACGAATGTACTGAGGGAGCGAAGTTTGCTAAGATCCTTTACAGCGGTATTGACTCCCATTTTGAGAATGAGGTTCGGTATGATCGAACAGAGATTGGCATTGCCGCACCTTTCACCGATGCCGTTCACCGTTCCCTGTACCATGCTGGCCCCCATACGTACGCCTGCCTGTGAGCAGGCCACGGCCAGATCGGAATCGTTGTGACAATGTACGCCTATAGGGATGTCAAAGCTATTCCTAACCGCTTCAGTGGCTTTACCGACGTCATACGGCATCGAGCCGCCGTTCGTATCGCAGAGTACCAGCCACTCAGCTCCTCCGTTCTTGGCGGCCTCTAATACTTGCACTGCATACTCCGGATTATCCTGGTACCCATCGAAGAAATGCTCAGCGTCAAAGATAACTCTCTTACCATTATCACAGAGATAACGGACACTATCCTCGACGATGGCAAGGTTATCCTCTAAGCTCACCTGCAGTGCCTTCACTACATGGAGATCCCAGCTTTTTCCGAAAATGCAGACCCATTCTGTTCCGGCCGCTATCAGCGATGCCAAACCCTCATCGCGATCGGCGCTGTTTTTCGCCCTTCGTGTCGACCCGAAGGCCACCAGTTTGCTGTTCTTCAGTTCCAGCTCTTTGGCGCGCTCGAAGAACTCGTCATCTTTTGGGTTTGAAGAAGGCCATCCCCCCTCCACAAAATCGATAGCGAAATCATCCAACCTCTGCAGAATCTCTAGCTTATCCTCTATAGAGAACGAGACTCCTTCCGTCTGAGCACCATCCCTAAGAGTGGTGTCATACAGTACAACTCTATCAGCCAATAATGTTATCAACCCTTGAAATTTAAGCTCTAAGCAGCCTCTCCTATTTACAGGGTATTATTTATTATTGACGCTGGAGCGTATTATGGCCAGCAAGTCACTGAGTATCGCCGATGCGGTCTCAAGGCGCCCTGCACCCCTTCCCGATATGCTGATCGGACCCGCCAGATCGGTATTTACTTGTGCCACATTCAGTGTGCCGCCAACGCTCAGAGGGTGTCCTTTCAGCACCAAGCGTGGTGAGACCTCGAGCCGTTCCTTTGACACCTCACCTATGAGACGGATACAGTAATTTTGCTCCGCTGCCATCGCTACGGCCTCCTCTGTTATGGCCGTTATGCCCGAGACGTCCACATCGTGGATATTGCAATCGATCTCAAACACCGAATTGGCTAGTATGACCACTTTGCAGGCGGTGTCAATCCCGTCTATGTCATAACTAGGGTCGCTCTCCGCGTATCCCAGTTCCTGAGCCTCTTTCAGTGCCTGCTCAAAGGGCAGCCCGCTGTCCATGCGGCTGAGTATGAAGTTGCATGTACCGTTTAGGATACCCATTACCGATGATATTTCCTGGCCGCTTAGACTCTCCCGGCAGAGGTTGATTATGGGCATGCCCCCCCCTACCGATCCTTCATAGCGCATCTCCACACAATTCTCCCGTGCTATGGAGCTCAGCTCTGAGAAGGCCAGGGCCAGCGGTCCTTTGTTCACCGTTATCAGATGTTTGCCAGAACCCAGAGCGCTGCGCATATGATGCAGACCCGGGCCACCGGTGACGATGTTTGTGGGGCTGACCTCTACAAGGAGGTCGTAATCGATGGACTCCAAGAACGCAACACCATCCACTAGCGGCTCATTGCCTACTTTGCCGGAGGCCTTGTTATACAGTAACAGATTCGGATCGAGACCTTCTTCGTCATAGATGGCGCTTTTGGAATCGAATGCTCCTACGATACGGGGCTCCACACCAGTGCTTAGGGCTATGGATTTCCCGCGCATGTCGAGTACTTCCGCAAAACCCTGTCCCACAGTACCAAAACCGGCTATGACCAGATCCATACGCTTCATTTGCCCAGCCCCCTGACGGCAAGGATGTCCCGTTCCTTTACTATCTCGTTGATCAGTTGTTCCGCTTTGCGAAGGTTCTCTTTGTTGGTCAGTTTTGCCTTTATCAGAGCGGTACGGTTTCCTGTGTTGGTTACGGCAGAGTAACGGATGTCCAGCGACTCGATGCCCAGAGAGTCACGAATCCTGTCCAACATAGTCTCTAACCAGGAAGGCGAAATATCGCCGATGAGCAGATAATCCAGAGGAAAAGTTTCTACAACGGAGCCGATGCGGGAGATATGCACATCGCGCTCTTTCCACACGCTCAGAAGTCTGTCTAGCCGTTCAGAGTCAGCGAGATCAAAGGTCACATTGATGCCGATCCGATCATTCATGATTTGGTCGCGGTGGTGTACCACACCTACTATGTTGCCCTCCATCACTGATATAGGCTCTAACGCCGCGACCAACTGACCAGGAACGTCCTTGACATAGAGGTCAGCATTCACCCTTATCTTGTCCATCGATAGATGATATCTTTCCTCTTATTTACTGTTTAAATCAATAAGTAGTGGCGCCGAGAGGGAGATTTGAACTCCCGAGGCGTAAACCGCCACGAGCTTTCCAGGCTCGCGCCTTACCGGGCTGGGCTATCTCGGCTCTGAGACAGGAAAATGGTCATGGCATTAAAACGTTTCCTCCGCGCACGAGAAGGAGTGAAGAAGGCCCCTCCATTACAGCTCTGCCGATAAGATCGGCGTTAACACTTTTACTATCCCAGTTTATCACAGCCAGGTCTCTTTCTCCTGATGTTATCTCGCTCACGAACTCTATGGCGGGATTACCGTCTATCTTCTCCTCATACGATCGCACGCCATACAGACTCTCCAGGCTCTTCACCAGTTTCTTTTGTCTTTCCGGGTCTTCACCGTAGTAAAGGACCTTGACTTGGCTGCGGCAGAGGAAGGCTATTTTGAAGGCAATATCAGTCACCGTTTCGCTTCCAGGATGCTCATCGAGAAGATTAAACAATGAGTAATAGGGATGGCGTTTCTTGCATATCAGCACGGAAGCGCCCATGCCGTCGATGAAATGGAAGAGCTCCCAGCGTCGAAAACCTTTTTTCTCTTTGAATGACGGCAGCGGCCGCAGCGCGATACAACCTGGTTCCAGCCCCTCTTCTTCCAGTATCTTTTTTAAATTGCTAATGCTTAAATCAGGACGTGGATGGATGCTGAACTCCACACCGGAAACCTTTACCATCTCATTTATCTTGCTAAGTATCTCATCATTGCTAACTATCATGTTCACCGGTACGCCTATCACCCTTGCCAAGTACAGTGATTCGGAAAGAGTTGTGTTGAGATCTTCCGCGTCGAAAAGCAGAGCGGTAATTGCTTGGAAAGGTTTCAGTTTGCTCTCTTTGCGAACGATGGTCTTCTGCAGTTCTTTCGAGCGCCCTCCTATGGAAACGATCAGCAGGTGATCGCCCCTCTCCAATTCCAGACCTTCTGCCCTGAGGACATTTCCATTACGGATGACGCCCACAATGATAGCGTCTATTCCGAATTGCAACTCTTCGATCTTCTTTCCGATAAGAGGAGAATCCGGGAAAATAGGTATCTCTAT
>DUKW01000140.1 GCA_013329105.1 Candidatus Methanomethylophilaceae archaeon
CTCCGAAAATGTCAGGCGGAAGTAACGAGCCGGCGAGATGGCCAAGATGGACTACACCGTTGGCATAGGGCCAGGCTACCCCAATGAAGACCTTAGACATTGATATCGGTCTGACAATGGATTAAATGATTTAAGTTTGATGGAATATAGAGGAAAAACAACCCCTCATCTGACGCTATCGGGATCTTTACCTTTTATTAGATCGCTTTTCATTTCCTTCTCTGCACGGAGCAGCCCTCTTATCGTAAGGCGAACCCAACCGAATACTATAATTGAGCTGATGATGCTGGCAGAACATAAGCCCAACCATATGCCTATCAGCCCCATATTGAAGACTATGCCCATAATATAGCAGAATGGAATCGATAGAAATACTGCGTTGAAAAGGGTGGTGATGAGAGCCCTGATGCCCATTCCCATTCCTTGGAATGCAGCGGAGGATAACATACCAAATGCCGTAAACGGAACCATGAATACCATAATACGGATGAATAACACCAACTCATCGAAAAGATGAGCCGAGTCAGGGGACCACGTAAAGAGATGCACTATCTGCGGAGCGATGACGAATATTATTCCCAACAATACAAGGCCTGTTATGAAGCCAGATTTCACTGCATAGAGATGCGAAGTGGATAGCTTATCATACTGACGAGCGCCGTAAGCTGCACCGGTGACGGGGGTAACCGCACTGGCAATACCCTGTAGAACGACTACGGTCATGGAAATCACACGCCATCCTGTAGTGTAGATCGCCACACCATCCGTTGTGCCGGCAGCCATCGTTATAAGGATTATTATCACGAACTGTGTCAATGCCATCGAGATATGCATCAAAGATGCCGGTAACCCTACACGCAAGATATCTCGATTCACGGCGCTATTCCAATAATATAAGCGGAAATCAAGCTTCAGATATGTCTCCTTCTGAGCTATGTACAGGTAGAGAAGAACTATAGCAGTGATGCCGAATGAAACCAATGTGGCCCAGGCCGCCCCTGCTATACCCATATCCAGGCTGTAGATGAAAATGGGATCGAGGACCACATTGAGCACAGAGCCGAGAGCTAAGATTATGGAGGAGCGGCGGGCGGCCCCCTCACCCCCCAGAGCCCCCGCGAGGACATTTGTCACCATCATTATAGCTGCGCCCCCAAAGAGCACACGGCCGTATGCCACAGCATCTTCTGTGGCCGACCCTGCGCCCATGGCGACGAAGAGGTCATATGAAAAGACAAGTAATGGTATAGAGATGATGATGGATATTATGACCGCCAGCAACAGTGAGTGCATCAGCACCATCTGTGCCCCTTCCTTGTCCTTAGATCCAATCCTGCGGGCAATTGCAGATGAACCTCCAATGCCTATGCCGCTCCCCAGACCTACTATTATGAAGAATACTGGGAAAACAAAACCGATAGCAGCCATAGCATCAGAGCCAAGACCCGACACCCATATAGCATCAAAAAGGTTGTATGCGGTCTGGAGGCTCATGGCCACGATCATCGGAATGGCTAGGCTACGTATAGCACGGCGTGGATCCCCTAGAAGTGTGCTCACGCCTTTGGTATATCCAGATTCGATAGTGTCGTTAGTGCCATCATCATGATGTTCGCTCATTCTCACAGACCTCTAATTATCACTCACTATTTTTCGAAAGAGTTTATCTTTTCATTCTATTTCGGCCTTCAAAAACCCAGAGGGGTCTTTAGCAATCCGCGTGCAGCACAGAAACTCATCTACATAATAGAAATGGTGTTGAGACCGGAACGACGCCTTATACCGCACACTTTGCGATTGTTAGGGTAATTATATCTGAAAGTTTTGTAGCCGTGTCTATTTTGCAGAGAATCATCTCCGTGCCAAGCTCTTAACCAAGAGTCATGATTTTTGCAATAGATAGATACCGAATATCGACATTGATGTTGGATGCCAGAGTATGATCGCGTTCATGCAGCGTTAACGGGAACGACGGACACATGATCGGAACCTCTCGGAAATATCGAATGCGGTCTAGCGAACGATTAAACAACCCCATTATTTAACATTTTCAGATGAGATGTACAGATGAGGAATGTATCGCTAACTCATTAAACTTATAAACCGGGCTACCATAGCCCGGAATATGCGCATCGCCGCGTTGCTCAAGGATCGTTGTCAACCTAAAAAATGCAGCAATGAATGTATGAAATTCTGTCCTAAGATGAGGACCGGTGTAGAGGTTATTGTACCAGGTGAGAAGGGAAAACCTGTGATATCCGAAGAGCTCTGTGTCGGATGCGGTATATGTGTTCATAAATGTCCATTCGAAGCTATAAAGATAATAGGCCTGGCCGATGAGCTTGAGGGTGAGATGATCCATCAGTACGGAGAGAACTCCTTTCGCCTTTACCGTTTACCTGTACCCAAAAAGACTCTTGTAACGGGTATCCTTGGTCCCAACGGAATCGGAAAGACTACGGCCATAAAGATACTCTCAGGTATTGAGATCCCTAACCTCGGCCGTTATGAAAATCCCCCTAGCAAAGAAGAGGTCTTAGACCATTTCAGCGGCACAGAACTCCACGAGTTCTTAAACTCCGTATACAGTGGTGATTTCACTGTTGCAAGTAAACCGCAGTATGTGGATAAATTGCCCATGGTCCATAGCGGTGAAGTGAAAGAGCTACTTCAGAGGGTAGAAGAGCGAATGACAGTGAAGGAGGCTGCAGAACTCTTCGAGCTGGAGGAGGTTATAGACCGTGGATTGGAGAGGTTGTCCGGTGGCGAGCTGCAACGGGTGGCCATAGCGGCAACAGTAATGCGCGATGCCGATGTCTATTTCTTCGATGAGCCGTCATCATACCTTGACATATATCAACGCGTAAAAATGGCTAGGGTGATACGCAGCTTGAGTGAGAATAGACACGTAGTGGTGATCGAGCATGATCTGGCAGTGCTTGATTTCCTAGCAGATAACGTCAATGTTGTCTATGGCGAGGAGGGAGCATATGGTGTGTGTACACAGG
>DUKW01000108.1 GCA_013329105.1 Candidatus Methanomethylophilaceae archaeon
AGTGGTGGAGATAGAAGGAGAAAACGTCCTAGAGAAGAATTTGCGCTCCATCATGTACGGCGATTTCACATCCCTTTATCTTGCATACTTCAATCATGTTGACCCCTCGCCTGTGAATTCCATCTCTTCACTGAAAGAGCGCCTTCTCGCCGCTCTGCGACACGGCGACGAGAGAAAGGCGTCGAAGGCTGGGGAGGAAGGCGGAAAGCGTCATCATCGCCATCGTTCTAAGTGATGAAACGGACAGCTTAGAAAGATGAAAACAATTACCTCCAAGGTAGACATGCCAGCCTGTCCATAGTCTCGTTGTATTTAGTCGTGATAAATAACCAGTACGCTCTTGTCAACCAAAATCTATTTATTATAAACCTCATTAAGGCGGTACCTATAGGTGTTTAAATATGGCTGAGTTCAAAGCTGTCATCAACGATGTTAAGGCCGGCAAATCTTACAATGTCAACGTGTCCGGTCACCGTGCTAACTCGCTTATAGGCAAGAGCATCGGTGAGGTGGTTGACGGCATCTTCGTCGGGCTTCCTGGTTATAAGCTAAGGATTACTGGGGGAAGTGACAAGAGCGGTACCCCGATGAGGGGCGACCTTCCCGGGAACAAAAGAAGGAAAATCCTGCTCTCTGAGAGCAAGGGTTTCCATCCACGCTACGGTGGCGAGAGGAGGCGCAAGGCCATATGCGGTCGGACAATATCCTCAGACATTGTGCAGGTCAATATGGCGGTAGAGCAGTACGGCACCAGAACGATTGAAGAGAGTCTTAATCCTACTACTGAGGAAACCGGATGAAAGTACCGAAGCAGCCTGAACTGAATATCGGAATGATTGGTCATGTGGACCATGGGAAGACCACTCTTACCAAAGCCCTCAGCGGAGAGTGGACAGACCGTCACTCCGAGGAGATCAAAAGAGGGATCTCCATCAGGCTCGGGTATGCCGATGTTGCTTTCTACCGCTGCCCCTCCTGTGAGGGTACAGCGGCCTATTCCACCAAACCTGTCTGTGGCAACTGTGGCAGTGAGACAGAGTTCCTACGGGCAGTTTCTTTTGTGGACGCTCCCGGGCACGAGACTCTAATGGCCACAATGTTGTCAGGCGCCGCACTTATGGATGGCGCTCTACTCCTGGTGGCGGCTAATGAGAGGTGTCCCCAGCCTCAGACCAAAGAGCACCTCATGGCCTTGAGCATCGTAGGCATCGAAAAGATCATCATAGTGCAGAATAAAGTGGATCTGGTCACCCGCGAAGAGGCGCTGGAAAATTATCAAGAGATTAAGGAATTCGTCAAAGGTACGATAGCTGAAAATGCACCCATAATACCGGTCTCTGCCCATCATGATGTTAATATCGATATGCTCATTCAGGCTATAGAAGAGCATATCGTACCAGGTGTCGCTCACGAAAATGACGCACCGCCGCGGATGTATGTGGCACGATCATTTGACATCAACAGCCCGGGCATCCCGCCAGAGGAATTGCGCGGCGGCGTTCTAGGAGGTTCTTTAATACAAGGGACACTTTGCCAAGGGGATGAGTTACAAATAGAACCTGGGCGTAAGGTCGACGTCGGAGGCAAGGTGAGCTATGAGACCATCTTTACCACGGTGGAGTCTCTATTCGCTGGGGGGCAGGAGGTGGATAGAGTTAAGGCGGGAGGACTAATAGCCATAGGGACCAAATTGGATCCAGCTTTGACGAAGTCCGATGCCCTCACCGGTCGTATGGTCGGTAAACCTGGGACATTACCGCCTGTAGTGCAATCATTTACCATGGAGCCCCACCTTCTTGATCGTGTTGTGGGCACCACAGCTGACATGAAAGTGGAATCTATAAAGACCAATGAGCCATTGATGCTTAGCATCGGTACCGCTACCACGGTGGGGGTCGTTACCAGCGCTCGTAGTGATTCGGCTGAGGTCAGTCTGAAGATCCCCGTCTGCGCCGAAGAGGGACAGAGAGTAGCCATCTCCCGTCGGATCTCAGGTAAGTGGCGGCTTATAGGTTACGGTATTATCCAGTGAAATGCGTACTGTCGTTCTAGATGCCAATGCCCTTCTCATGCCATTTGAGCTCAATATCAATTTGGATCTCGAGTTGCAAAGGCTGATAGGTGATCATCGGACAGTTGTGCCAGGCCCCATTGTGGGGGAGCTCAAACGCTGCGGAGCAAGGCAGTCGGGAGCAGCACTGGCACTTGCACGTAAATATGATATTATACCCGTATCATCCAGCGGAGACGATGCCGTTATAGATCTGGCGAGGGAGCTGCATGCATATGTGGTTACCAATGATAAAGAGTTGCGATCCCGCCTGCGTAAGGAAGGTATCCCCCTCATATACCTACGGTCCGGGCATCACCTCGTACTTGAAGATTAAATCAGTGGCCTTGGGATGTCCTCCCCTCCTCCTGAGGACGGTTTTCTACCCAGTTCTTGTAGCTTTCTCTCGATAAGTTCTTTACCTCTTTCGCTGGCAGCAAAGATCGGTACATGATCTCCCACTTGAAGGAGAGCGCGCTCACTGCCCTTTTCACGCACGTATTTAGAGGCGCAAGCCGTTACAACATCGCAATAATC
>DUKW01000053.1:0-8085 GCA_013329105.1 Candidatus Methanomethylophilaceae archaeon
TTAGCGAACTGAAACAAGGTATGACTGTGCAGAACTACGTGCTGCTCTACAAGGAACCCCTCTATGAGAGCAAGATGTGGAGGGCCTTCATGGGCTTCAACCCGATTGATCTCGGCCTCAATGAACAAGGTATACCTGGCTTGGCAGGATCGCTGGCGGAGTACGAGAGCATGCCTGGATGGGGCTTAGAACATTTCCGTATGGTATACCGCACAGCGATGTACAATCCCTATGACGATTACCAATCGCATTCCGACGCATGGGAGTTCATCAGTTACGACGAGGCGCTGGAGCTTCAGGAGGCTATTGCCAACGGTGAGGCCAGCGGCGTGGTTGACCTCAGCAGTTCCAACATGCTTAACGGTGTGGTCTTCATCCAGTATTACGACGGGGCAGAGATATCCGGTACCGTTACCAACGAATATGGCGATCCCGTCTCAGGCGTTTATGTGACGGTATACGATGAATACGGCATACCCCACATGATAAGGGAGACCGACTCCAACGGTCAATACAAAGTACTGGCTCCTTTCGGAAACGTAACAGTCACCTTCTCCACCGGTGAATATGACTCCCTTATGATGCGTGGCGAAGAGCTGCTTCAGACTAACGAATATTATATCAGCTATTCGGAGGCAATGCGCTCAAATACCATCTCCGCAAGCAGTGTATATAGCGACGATGTCGTCATAAACGGCAGTAAGCTGACAGGCACTCTCACGCTCGACGGCGAGCCGATGAGCGGAGCCGTGGTCCGCTTCCTGAGCGATACTCAGGACCTCAGCGTCGAAACGGCGGCTGACGGCAGCTACGAGATCAACGGTCTACTGCCTGGCGAAGGCCGTGTGATAATGAAGCTAAACGGTCACGAGCTGCTGAACCAAACAGTGTCGGTGTCGCTCTCCGACAGCAAGACGGTGAACCTGGACGCAGAATCGTCATCCTTAACTGTCACTCTGCTGGACGCCGATGGTAAACCGCTTCATAACACAGAGGTTATTCTCTTTGACGAGACGAACGGCAGCAGTATCAGCGCATACAGCGACACGACGGGAAAGGTCGTTTTTACCTCTCTCTTCAAGGGGCGATATACGCTCTCCCTCGCTGATGAGGCATTCTGCTTCGCCAAGCCGAGATTTGATCTCGGCGCTGGGGAGGACAAGCGCATGACGATGGAGGTGGAGTCGGCTATGCTCATCGATGGCAGGGCCGAGCTCAGCGACGGTACGCCCCTGCCCTACGCCTCTGTAACTCTCACATCTCTAGAGAACTCATATACCGCTCTCAGCGACGCCAACGGCCGATTCGTGATAGTGGTTCCTGACGACAATTACAGTCTTTATGTGCACGGAGCGCTAGATGGCAAAGAATACTCGTACCTGAAGAGCATCAACGCCTCCTCCCCGCTCACGCCGATCGTGCTTACAGAATCTGCCATTCTCAGCGGGAAGGTCAAGGATTCCAGCGGCGTGGCCAATGCCGAACTGCTCTTTATGGCTGATGACGGCGCCACTTATAGGATCACCGCCAACGCTGCCGGCTCCTACCGTGCCGCCCTTCCTGCCGGTTCATACCTCTTGTTGGCAAGCGGTGAGGGCAAAGCGTGGTGGGGTACGGTCAATATAGCGGGCAGCGTCCCGAAGGACATCAGCCTCGGCAGCGGCACAAGCGTCAGCGGCTGTGTGTACGGCCCCACATCCCAAGGCCTGCAGGCATCACTCAGCGTGAAAGCGACCGCAGGACGCACGTTAACCATTCTCTCCGATGCGGACGGTAATTACTCTTTCACCGTTCCTGCGGGTAATTTGATTATTGAGGTTGAAGCACAGGGCTTTGAAATGGCAGTGATTGAAGGGACCTTCTCGGGCTCGGTGCAGAAAGACATTTCCTTAGTGCCTAAGAATATCAGCGTCAGCGGCAACGTGGACGCGGCCGTCAGCATAGAGTTTACCGCCGTGGAGGGTAGCGGAGGCGCAAGCATCACCGTCGATGCAGACGGCAACTACTCGGTAGAGCTCCGTCCCGGCGAATATGAGGTCAGGGTCTGGCAGAACGTTGACGGCAACGACACGTTGTACTACCGTCACAGCTCAACTCTTAACGTAGAAATAGGCTCAGAACCGCTGACGCATGATATCCCCCTCACTTTGATGGTCAAGACCAAAATCAGCGGTCTGGAGAGTGGTGACACCCTCCGCATCAGCGGATACGACAGCACCCTTAAAGGCTCCACGTCCTATACCGTTTACCTTGAAGCGGGAGAGCACAGCTTCTACGCTTTAAGAGGAAACACAGGCGCTTTCTTTGACGTGAAGAATGTAAGCATCGATAACAACGTGGTTGTTACCATGTCACACGCCCTCCTCCTTGAGGTGCAGCTGGTCCATAACGGATCGGTATATGAGGCGGATACCAGTGTCACCGTCTCCGCCGGAGGCGCCTCTATGGACTTTGAGGCCAGCAGCGGGCTGCTCTCCGTTTACCTGCCTGACGGTAACTATAGTTTATCTGCGTCGTTTACGGATCTAGTCGATAATCATTATTACTTATTCAGCGGCCACTCGGAGCTGACAGTATCGAGCGACACCTATGCCGATTTGACCCTGAGCAGGCAGCTGCGCAACGTCACTCTCAGTTACGAGATCCTGCGTAATGGTGTGCCTTCGACTGCATCTGTGGATCTCTACGGTGTTGGCAGTGCCATATCCCTCTCGCTAGAAGGTTCCTCCGGGAGCGTGAGCATTGCGCCCGGTAACTATACTGTCTACGCACGCAACGGCGATTACGTATACCTGTCAACACTCAGTGTTGAGGCTTTTGAGGACGCTGAGCTGAGCATAGTATTATCAAAAGGTAAGAATCTGATCGGGCAATTCACCGCTTCAGGTATCGGCATCTTCTGTGACGCAACGATTGGCGACGGCGCCATCGTACCGCTGTCTGTCGACTCGAATGGGCGCTTCAATATCTGGCTTCCGCAGGGCTATTACAGCATAGAGGCAGAGACGGCAACGGTGGAGAACGGTGTCTCGGTGGCCTATCACGGAGCGTTCAGTGTTTCCCTGAACGATAACAGCTCTCTCACCCTGCCTTTGACAAGGGACGATCAGCGTTCTGTCATGCTGAGCAGCTCTGTCGGAACGCAGAGCGCGGATCCAGGCGACAGTTTCACAATAAGCCTGCTTCTGCGCAACAGCGGCAACGTCGATGAAACAGTCACCCTGTCCAGCAACGGCTGGGCAATGAGCTTCAGCGACAACGGTTTTGTCCTTCCATGCGGTTCTTTAAAGACGGTGACAGTCACCGTCACCGTGCCCAATGATGCTCTGGTGGAACATGATGATGTGAAGGTGAACGCCCGTGGCGCCGACGGTAAGTTGTTAGGATCGCTGACACTGGACGTCGATGTGAATCCGATGCCTTCAATCTCCCTGAGCTATTCCGGTAGCGGTGATGCCAGCACATCCCATTACGATTATAACGTAACGCTGAGCAACGACGGCAACATCGGTGACAGATTTACTCTGACTGTCATCAACGCTGAGGAACTGCAGAATAAGGGTTGGGCCGTCTCGTTGCTGGACGCCTCAGGCGAAGCCGTGAGCAGCAAGGAACTTGATGCCGGTGAGGAAACAACGATCACCGTAAGGCTCACTCCCATCGAAGGTATCACGCAGAGCGAAGCCGTTATAACCCTAAAGGCCTCCTCTCCATCTCTCTCCTATGATTTGACTTTCACGGCCGAGTTTCCCGATTTGCATATCGCTGACAGCATCACCATAGAAGGTGGCAACATCTACTCCAGTCCGGGAGGCGTCAGTATCTGGACCTGGACTCTTCTAGGTCTTAGCATAATCGCCATAACATTATTCCTCTTAATGGCCAGTACAAGGGGGGTGTTCAAACGAAAAAAGCAATGATCCCCCTCTC
This sequence comes from Candidatus Methanomethylophilaceae archaeon, assembly GCA_013329105.1. Classification (GTDB taxonomy): domain Archaea; phylum Thermoplasmatota; class Thermoplasmata; order Methanomassiliicoccales; family Methanomethylophilaceae; genus UBA9915; species UBA9915 sp9915u. Next base: position 3,931 of record DUKW01000053.1, read on the forward strand.
GTTGGTTATAGTCTTAATGGCTGTCATCATGACGGCTGCGCCTGTCTCTGCCAGTGATGCATACGTGGAGGGGCCCATCGTACTCGGTACAGGAGAAACGGCAAGTTTTCATCTTTACTCCCCCGAGGCCGTCACCTACAGTGCATCTATTCCAGGCGGCAGTGTTGATGTGCCCTACGGTATCGTCGACGGCGACGTCTATGCGGAGATTAATGTGACCATGCCATCTACACCGGGCCGTCATTGGCTGACTGTCAGGTTCACACAGGATGACGGAACTGTTAGCGTTAATAAATGGTACCCAGACGTCTATGAGGGATACACCTTCACCGCCACCATTCGCAACGGCGGTAACATGAGCGTCAACGGTATGCCGGTATCGTTCATCCTCGACGGTCAGTTAATCAACAGCACCACCGTTGACATGGCGGCCGGCGAGGAGATAACGGTCGAATACCGTCATGTCATCCCTCCATTGAGCGGGGGCCGTCACACAATAACCGTGCTTATTGAATCGGAGGACGGGGTGGTTCTCTCGCCAAGCGGAAGTACTAGGATGAACACTGTCTTCTACATAGGGCAGTCGGACAGTTCGCTGGCGAACTGGTTATTGGGTATCACTCTCGTGGTAATATCCATCGCTTTGGTTTGGGTTTACCGCAAACCCAAAAGAAATCTCGGCAGGCCGCGTGGAAGAAGGCGTCATTGACGGAGATGCAGCAGAGCGAGCGCGGTGGCGATGTCGCCGCGCGTGCGCTCTAGTACCGAGCGGGAGACGTCCTGCTTGTGCCTTATGGGCAGCACCGCATCCGGATGGTCGAAAGCCATTATGGCCTCATGGATCTCCTCCATCTTTTGCAGGAGGAGATCGGCTTCCTCTATCTTTCCGTCGCGCATCAGGTCAAGACAGCGCCTTCTGAGCTCTCCCGGCACGTCGGCCAGACCCAATACCCACGCCCTGGAGTTTACTCCTAATTCTTGAGGCGAAGGGATCTCCTTTTTCTCTAAGACGGCGTTGAGGATGAAGGCCTCAGTCATTTCCATCATCGCATCCTCCGCCGCGCCCCTGACAGAGGATCCACTCAGATAAGCGGATAAGTCGGCCACCCTGCGATGAGCTTCCTCCAAATACGGGCGGGGATCTTCATCGCGGTGAATCGCCTGCACCGCCCTCTTGCTGATGCGGATAATCCTGCGTGCGTCTTGGAAGGAGCGCTCGCGCAGCTCCTCCTCTTTATCCATCTCCGCCACGATCGTATCGATTATTCCGCTGAGTCTCATTCCCCGCGCACCTGCTTCATATGCTCAACGCGCCGTTTTATCAACTCTTTTTTGCCTATGTCGTGGCGGACGCGTATAGCCTCGCCGTTCACGAAGCTTAGCGCCTTTTCGCAATTCTCCTCCGCTTCGGCGATGCTGCCGCCGAGGCCGACCACGCCTAGCGAGCGTGAGCTGCCGGTCAGGAGCACGCCGTCCTTCAAAGATACGTTGGCGTAGTAGAGCACCGCCGACGATCTTCTCACGCCCTCCTCATCAACGAATATCTTCTTGCCGCTTACGGGGCTCACACCATATCCCTCCGGCACGACATATTTGCAGACGGTCGCCAGGGGAGCGAATTCAATATCCCCGCGAAGCGAGCCATCGGCCATTTCCAAGCATATTTTGGTGAAGCTGCTGCGCAGTATGGGCAGTACGTTCATGGCCTCGGGATCACCGAAACGGGCGTTGATCTCGATCACCTTAGGGCCGTCGCGAGTCAGCACTAACTGGCCGTAGATCACTCCAACGTAAGGGCAGCCCTCTGCATTCATAGCGTCCACTATTTTTTTAAGAATTGTCAGCGCTTCGTTTCTCTCCTCCTCTGTTACGAAAGGCAGAAGATGGTTGCTGTCTGAATACGAGCCCATGCCGCCGGTGTTAGGTCCAATATCCCCTTCGAAAGCTCTTTTGTGATCCTGCACCAAAGGCATGGGGGCGATGCGTTTGCCGTCGCAGAAAGCCATCTGTGTGAACTCTTCACCAAGCGCCCGCTCCTCGAAGACCACGCCTCCGCCGCCGATCCGGCGCTGGAAGATTTCGCGCACATAGGCCTCGGTGTCTTCCTGGGAAAGAAGATGCTCTCCTTGGACTTTGACGCCCTTACCGCCTGTGAGGCCCACCGGTTTCACCACCAATTCGTAAGGCGCGTCTTTCAGATAATTCAGCGCATCTTCTAATCTGTCGAAGTGAGCGTATCCGAGGTTACCTGGAATTTTGTAACGGCTGAGAAGCTCGCGCATGAACGCTTTGGAGGTCTCTATGCGCGCTGCAGCTCTGCTGGGCGAGGCGCATTGTATTCCCGCCTTCTCGAGTGCGTCGACAATACCGGCGCCCAAAGGCGCCTCCGGCCCGATGAACGCCAGATCCACACCGCAGCTGCTGGCGAAATCAACGACGGCGTCGACGTCGGTCTCATTCACGAGTTTCACCTTCTCAGCAAGGCTGGCGATGCCGGGGTTGGCTGTACTCATGGTGGCGCAAATCTCTGCGCCTGAGCGGTGAAATGCCTCCGCGGCGGCGTGCTCTCTTCCGCCTCCTCCTACCACCAGTACTTTTGTCATGATCCCAACTCAGAGTCCCATAGCCTCGATCAGTTCGTCTATACCTTCGTCCTTCTTCACGCTCAGCCGGTAAAGGGTCTTGCCAGTGATGCGTTCGTAATCTTCAGCGATGCGGTTGACGTCTACTTCCATGATCTCGGCGAGGTCCACCTTGTTGACCGCCGCCATGTCGGCCGCATGGAAGATCTCAGGGTGCTTACGTACCATGTCATCGCCTTCTGTGACGGAGACGAGCACGATTCTTAAGTCAGTACCTAGCGGGAAGTCCGCGGGGCAGACGAGGTTGCCGACATTCTCCACAAAGAGCACGTCCACATTCTTGAGGTCCAGGTGTTCCAGTGCATGCTCCAGCAGATGGGCGTCGAGGTGGCATTCGCTACCAGTATTGCAGTTTACAGCCTCGACCCCCGCATCGCGCAGACGGGAGAAATCATCCTCTCCCGTTACGTCTCCGGCTATGGCGGCCACCTTGTATCCGCGTTGCCGCAGTTTTTCCGCCATCCTGATTATCAGAGCGGTCTTTCCGGAGCCGATAGAACCCATAATGTCAACAGAGCGGACGCCGTTCATATTGAGGCGGGAGCGGTTCTCTTCTGCGAGACGCCGATTCTCGCCTAGGACGTCTAACTCCATTCCTATCTCAGTTATATTGTGCACGCTCTTTAATCGGAGAAGATGATATTAACTGTTCCCCAACAAATGATAAAGAAGATAAGGGAGCTTTGACCTAGGGGAAATGTTGGCATGAGTTATTCCCAGGCATTATCGGCTATCCTGAATTCGCTGCAGGCGGTGCAAGGCGACCTGCTGCGGGTCAGGAGCAAAGGCAAAGTGTATGAGGGCACCCTTATGCCCCATCATGATTTCAGCGATCCGGACGTGATCATACTCAAGCTGAAGAATGGTTATAACATCGGCATACGTATCTCCTCAGATGACGTTATCGAAGTGCTGGAGAAGGCGGAAACGAAGGAAAGACCTCCGCGATCGCTAAGAAAGAGAAGCGATCTTCCGCGTGTCGTACTGCTTGGCACGGGCGGTACCATAGCCTCTTATGTCGACTATCGCAGCGGCGCCGTGCATCCGGCCCTCTCGACCGAAGACCTGGTTTCTGCCGTTCCCGAAATCGGTGAGATGGCGTCGGTGGAGGCCAAGGTGCTCTTTTCCATTTTCTCCGAAAATATGGCTCCCTCCCACTGGCAGGACCTAGCACTGGCGGCTGCATACGAACTTAACAACGGAGCGGAAGCAGTAATAATTCCGCACGGTACGGATACGATGTCCTACACCGCAGCTGCCCTCTCCTTCATGCTCGGCGAAATACCAAGACCGGTTGTTTTGGTGGGCGCTCAGCGTTCCTCCGACCGCCCCTCATCAGACGCCCACAGTAATCTGCTTGCCGCTACTAGGTTTGCGCTGGAGCAGGACGTGGCGGAGGTATCTGTCCTGATGCACAGCGGGCCATCCGATGACGCTTTTTCAGTCCACCGTGGCACCAGGGTGCGCAAGATGCATACCTCACGCCGTGACGCATTCCAAAGCATCAACGTGA
>DUKW01000053.1:8151-8364 GCA_013329105.1 Candidatus Methanomethylophilaceae archaeon
CAAAAGCATCAACGTCCCGCCTCTGGCGCTCATTGACTGTACGGGAACGAAGATCAATCTTCCTCATCGGCGGAAAGGAGAGGTTATCGTGACACCGCGAACGGACATGGAGCAGGATGTGGTCCTTCTTCAATACTATCCTGGCATGCGGGCGGAGCAGTACGCCAAACTGCTTTCTGATAGCCGCGGCGCGGTTATCGCCGGCAGCGGTCT
>DUKW01000096.1 GCA_013329105.1 Candidatus Methanomethylophilaceae archaeon
CTTTTTCCCTCTCGCTCAGTGCCCCCGGATTAGTGAAGACGGCCTTACTGAGCTCGATCTGCGGAATGAAAAAATCGGGGCGCGTGCTCAATACCTGATTAATGAAAGGAATGAACCCATATCTCCTTTCAATCGCCTTTAGCGCTTTTTCAATATCTTCATCCTGGAAGTCCTTTTCTTCTATATCGCTCATGCTCAAAGGATTGTCATGCGAACTAAAAAACTTCATGTCTTGCTGAGGGCTATCAGCTCCCTCATCATCGGAAGGGAGCAGTCTAGAGGTATGCGAGCCCCCGCACTTGTGGGATGGCCTCCACCGCTGACGCCGTAGCGGGAGGTAAAGTCTTCGGCAAATACACCGAGGTCTGCACCTCCCCTTCTCAAACCGCGTAATGATACAGAGATATGGTTCTCTCTCCGATGGAAAAGAGCCGCATACCTGAAGCCCCTTCTTTTGGCAACATGAACTAAGGCCCTGGTGCCGAAGCCCAGAAGGCTGTCGCGTCTGGAAAGTTCAAGCATGCCTAGATCACCCATATGTTGAATTCTTTCATCAACGATAGATACCGCCCTTGGCCACCTCCTTTCGTTCTGCACTGTCAGATACCGCCTGTATATCATGGGCACCTCAGACGGCAAACTGCCTTGAGACATCCTCAGTGCAGCGCGGTAACGAAAGATATCGTCAGTGATATTGGCACGCCAAGAATAATCCAGTATTTTGGCTTCTCTCGTCATCTTTTTCGTGCCGTACTCTGTCCAAACCTCATCCATGAGGGGAGTATCAAAATATTCTACATAATCAGCCACTGCCACAAGGGGATCGAAACTCTCTGGGGCTCCTAGATAACTTGACAAGACAGAGGCGGCGCTCTTTCCTTCTTTCACAAAGATCTCTGCCCTTTCGTCTTTGCTGAGACGGCACGGGTGATGATCCACGACCGTAACCTCTTTTCCTTCGCAATGGTGTAGCAAGGTTTCGTCGGGAGATATATCCACCACGAATATATTGCGTGATGTTTGATCCTTGGAAAGCACTGCCGCAGCAGCCGACGGCGATGTCACAAAAGATATGCGGGTAAGGGGCTCGTGATGTAAGAAGATGGATGCAGATACAAGACCATCCACGTTCCCTCTTGTTATGAGGTGGGTCTCACGATTGTCCTTGTATTCTAACATGGACATACAGGAATCATTCTCTTAAGATATAAATGGCTCTGTCTTTACAGCGTAACTGTATGCTCATCTCTTATATCGGATTCCATCGATGATAAATCAATGATAAATGGTGATAGAAATGAGTGGTGATGCGTGTTTGGAGAAGGCATTCCAGCGGGCCGGACGGGAATTTGGTTATAATGCTGTAAAGGCAGAGTTCTCACCCTTCAGAGAGCTCAAGATACGATGGCAGCGATCGGCGGGATGGGCAGAGTTCAAGGTCTCAGATTACTTGTCAGATGCTGATGAAATCATAATTGAAGATCTTGCCAGAGTTCTTTTCATGCGTATAGCACAAGGTAAAAGATCGAAGTATCCGGAGGAACTGCAGGAGTGGATGGCCTCTCCCGACTTCGTTAAGAAGAAGCAACCAGTCTTCCTCCGTCGCAGTCGCAACTTATCCCGTGATCCCAGGGGAAAGTGTTACGACCTGCGTAATTCATATGAGCGACTCATTGAAACCGGGATGGTGGAAAGGGATCCTGAGGTATTCCTATCTTGGACTCTAAGACCTAATTTGCGTCGTGTTGGTTATTGCAGCGTCTTTATGAAGGTCATAGCAATAAGCTGTGCCTTGGATGACAAGGTCATCCCAGAGTTTGTGACCGAGTACGTGTTATACCATGAACTCCTCCACCTTGCCGACGGGCCGTCTATGAGTGGTCAAGTACACGACGAGGAGTTCCGGCGTAGGGAGAAGATGCATCCAATGTGGAAGGAGGCCGAGGAATGGCTCCGACGTCTGTCGGTGGATATCTAATATTGAACTATTAAATACTGGCTAACAGCATGATATCAACGATTTAAATGACGGTAAGCGACAGGTTCAAATTCAGCAGCCAGAGCATGGTCATGTTTCTGGTGGTCTACGCTGTGATAATGGCAGTAGCGGGACTGAGCATGGTGGTGGAACATGTACTTGATACAGCCTGGGAAGCTGTAGCCTTCAGTCTTGTGATGATGGTGTTATTCGCCGCAGCGGCCTTCTTCATGTTCAAATGGCAAAAGGTTGGCTATATGTGCATGGTGGCAGCACTGGCTTGGCAGATTCTGTTGGGTCTTATCGGTTTCGAATGGACACCTACGGTGATAGCCAATTTTGTGGCCATGCTGATGGTAAATCTATTCATAATAGTCTGGCTTTTACAGGATGAACAGAGAGAGCTGTTTCATTGACACGCCATGAAACCTTACTTTTTCTTTATCTTATCTATTAGATTAAAGAAGAACAGTGATCGCTGCTAGAGACCTTTTATTACTTTGGCAGAGACTTCCTACCGATCGTTGAGAACTGAACTAGGGAATCTTTTTGAAGAAGAGGTGTCCCTCGGCCTTAACAAGTCTTTTCATGGTTGTGGCGAACGCCACCCTCGAGACACTGACCCGGCCGAGGGTTTATGTTGGGGTCCGGGGTTTCCTTTGGGTCATGGCGTGAATAATCACTGCTATCCCAGGGACCTTACGGACCACAGTCCATGATCCTAAGGCCGATAGGACTATCGACTTGTGGATACAGGACTGAATACCATTGATCCTTATATTATATAAAGAATGTGAGACCCTTCGTTAGGGGGCGATGGTACTTTTAGTTGATAGCATACAATGTTGCGGCTCAGTGAATTTTCTCACGGATTATCATATTGAAATCTGTGGCCCAGCAACTCACAGGATCCCTTTAGTGTCTTTGCCTGAATTCATCAATAATAAAAAATCCATTATTATGGTATTTAAATGCAAAAGCCCCCCTCCTAGCTGAGAGACGTTGCCGTTCCGAATCTATAGGTTTCTCGTTCCCGCGAATATGTGATAACATTAATATTCCAAAGACGCAGGTTGTGACAATGATGTTGGACCGAATGTTCTCACCGCGCTCGATCGTTGTCGTAGGCGCTTCCCGTGACAGCAAAAAAGTGGGGAGCAGGGTTCTGAGCAATTTGCTGAGTTCAGGGTTCGTTGGCAAGGTCACAGTGGTGAATCCGAAAGCAGACGAAATCATGGGTGTTCCCTCGGTTCCCTCGATTCTTGATATCGATGGCGATATTGATTTGGTTATAATCGCTGTCCCGTCCCGTTCAGTGAAGGACGTTCTACTCGATTGCGAAAAGAAGGGCGTGCCGGCAGTAATCATCATAAGTGCCGGTTTTCGGGAAGAGGGTATTGAGGGGCGTCGAATGGAGGCTCAGCTGGAAGAGATTGTTTCCCGATCCGGGATGCGTGTGGTGGGGCCAAACTGTTTTGGCATCATGGACAGTCGTTCTAAGATGAACGCCACCTTCACTCATCTATGGCCAGGTGAAGGAAACGTTGCATTGATATCTCAATCCGGGGCTGTAGGGGCAACGGTCCTTGATTGGATGATCAAGATGGACCTGGGGTTATCCAGGTTTGCATCTCTTGGTAACAAAATAGATGTTGATGAGACGGACATGCTATATTTCTTGGCCGAAGACGAGGACACAGAGGTCATAGCTATTTATCTGGAGGGCCTTGAGAATGGCCAATCCTTTCTAAAAGCCGCCATAGAAGCCTCACGCCGGAAACCGGTAGCAGTCCTGAAATCCGGCCGCTCGGAATCTGGTGCCAGGGCAGCCTCCTCTCATACGGGCTCAATAGCAGGCAGTGACGCTGTATATGAGGCTGCATTCAAGAAGGCAAACGTCATACGTATCGATGAACTTGATGAGCTCTTCGATGTCATCAATATCTTCTCTCGGATGCCTCTAATATCCCGTGACGGCATAGCCATAATAAGCAACGCAGGAGGCTTAGGGGTAATGGCTGCTGACGCCTGCTCCGTTTACGACATAGATCTGGCATCTCTTTCGCGAGAGACTATTGAAGAGTTGCAGCGCAGAATACCGGGTCTCGCTAGCTCTCTAAACCCTGTGGATGTACGTGGCGACGCCACAGCCCAGATGTTTGAGGACGCAATGGATATTGTCTCTCGTGATCCCTCTGTTAATGGTTTAATAATCTTATCATCTCCGGTGGACACAGTGGATCTAGAAGCGGTTGCAGCCGTTGTTGTTGACTTTGGAAGAGAAATGCCGATTGCCGTCTCATTCCCCGGAGGCGATAAGTGTGACAAAGCTTTGAGAATAATACGTGACGGCGGCGTTCCTGACTTTCCGTCGCCGGAGAGGGCGGTTAGAGCCATGGCTCATATGCTTCGTTATAGCGAAAGGTCATCAAAGTCAGAGGGTGAGGCGCTACAGGATATAGAGGCGGATTCGGAGGCGGCAAGGCATGTCATAGATGTTGCCCTGAGTGAGGGTAGGGATAATCTGTCTGAAGAAGAGGGCAAGGCCATGCTCAGGGCGTATGGTATACCGGTTCCCCCCGAGGGTTCTGCTATCAGCTCCTCGGAGGCAGTTGAGATAGCAGAGAAAATAGGTTATCCTGTTGTGATGAAAGTGATATCACCCGATATACATCATAAAACCGATATCGGCGGTGTGATAGTTGGCGTGAAGGATGAGCAAGGGGTCAGAGAGGCGTTTTCGCTGTTGCAGGAGAGGGCACGTATAGCCTTCCCCGGTGCCAAGGTTGAGGGTGTGTCGGTACAGCGGATGGTGAGGGGCGCGGAAGTTATTGTTTCTATGATAAGGGACGAGACCTTCGGTCCAGTGATAAGTTATGGGATGGGGGGTATATTTGTGGAGATATTGCGGGAGGTCAGTCAGAAGATCCTTCCTCTGACAAGGCAGGAGGTCGATGAATTGATAAGGTCGAACAGGGCATATCAATTACTGAGCGGTGCTCGCGGGAGGCCCCCCGGTGACGTGAGCTCACTCGCTGATATAATAATCAGGGTGGCAAAGATGGCTATGGATTTGAATGAAGTACAGGAGTTGGAGATAAATCCGGTGATGGTGGGGGCCATGAATGAGGGGAGTTGGGCAGTTGATGCCCTCGTGACCCTAAGGAGGACAGATCAATGAAGAAAATATACCTCGTATCGGTAGGTGAAAGATCAGGTAAGACCTTGCTGTCATTGGGTATCGCCCGAAACTTCCCAGGTAAAGTAAGGTTTTTCAAACCGTTCCGCGAGAACTTAGTGAGCACTCCAAAAGGATTGTTGGATCAGGATGCCTTTCTGATGGCAGAGGTTCTTAAGATAGAGGACGTAGCTCCTCTTTCACCGTTAGTATATGATATCTACGATCCGGTCAGCATGGAGGATATAATTGCTGCCTTTGATAACGCGTGCTCAGACGCCGAACTTGCTCTTATTGAGGGCAGCCGCGATCTGACCACCGGCTTTACTCACGAGCTGTCGCATATTGACATCGCAAATGCATTGGGCGCGTCTATAGTGGTGGTTTCATCTGATGATCCTTTAGCAATCGACAGCGTCTTCATGTTCGAAGCCCTGTGTCGGGAGAGAGGGGCACAGATCGCCGGAGTGGTGCTGAACAATTGTGAGAAGAGTAAGGCTAAGTGGTTAATGGAAAGCAAAGGGGTGACTGTCTCCGGAGAGATCCCCAATATCCCCGAGCTGAAATCGTTCAAGGTTTGGGAAGTCGTCGAGATGTTGGACGCCAAGGTTTTGGCGGGCAAGGAGGGTTTGAACAGGGATGTTAAGAGCCTTCTGGTGGGGGCCATGAACCCTCAGACAGCCATACGCTATATGAGACGCAGCCATGCTAAGGCGGTTATTACCGGTGGGGACAGAACAGATATACAGATGGCGGCTTTATCCACAGATACTTCCTGTATCGTGCTCACTGGCGGCATCCACCCTTCCAAAACGGTTATCTGTCGCGCAGACGAGTTGAAGGTTCCTCTTTTACTAGTGGACTATGATACGCTAACTTCAGCGGAGATGATAGAGCATCTGATCGCCCGCATCGAGCCCCGTGATCAGAAGAAACTGGATCAGATCACCAGGGTGGTCAGGACAAAGGTAGATTTGGAGAGCATCTGGTCTTAATCATCATCCTCTATTATGTCTATGGGAGCGCCGGCAAAACTCACCAAAGCATAAGCTTCCATGAAGTGCAAGGTGCCGGGTATTACCAGGCTGTGAAGGGGTTTGCCAAGATCTTTGCTGAGAAGTGAACGAGGGCGCTCGCAGACGGTCATTTCATCATCGCTCCCTATCCTCGACGCCACACATATGACGCTTTTTTCATCAAGCAGGCCCTCTCCATAAAGATCCTCTGCTGCAAGAATCCATTCTATACCCTCTTTGGCGCTCATATACCTCCCCTCCTCAGCACGTATGTCCAAAAGCACAAGGGAGTGCAGCCCCCTCTTCTTATTTTCTACTAAATGATCATATGGTGAGCGAGGTAACCAATTGTCGCCTCGGAAGGGCAATGTAATGGTCCTACCAAACTTATACGGTTGGAGGCCTAATGAGCTGGGGCAGGCAGAGAAGACGGGTACGCCGGGTATT
>DUKW01000069.1 GCA_013329105.1 Candidatus Methanomethylophilaceae archaeon
CTTGCCCTGACGCACACTTCCTTTCGTACCGCCGTCTGGATATTTGGAACCGATAAAAAGACGCTTTTCTGCATAGGTACGACTGAGACTTTTCTTGTCGGTGTTCACCACCAAGGAGCGTATGTCGCCATCGGTCATTTGATTGAGACGGTTAACAATACTGCATCCTCCGTTGCCCACACCCACTATTATTATATCTTCTGGTACTGGATGCTCCGCCGGAACATGCTTCTTTCCACCGAGAAAGGAGGGCAATCCCATAGGAATTACTCCGTCTCTTGCACCGGCAGGCGCAGTCTCGTCCTGGTATACTCACGCACCGCGTTGCGTATAGCGTCGTCGAGGGAGATCGAATCGCCCTCTCTTATCAATGACTCAAGCTCTATCACCTTGACCTTAGGAAGCTCCACGGTGACCTTCCTCACATGCTCCGGCTGGTTGATCTCGCTAAGCATGTCGTCTATCGCCTTGCGTATAGCGTCTGAGACGTTGTCATAGATTCCTTTATCGACAAGCGACTCTAGCGCCCTCACCTTCTCCGCTGGCAACCGGATGGTTATCCTCTCTGATGCGGACATTTCTTTGATCTCCCTCCATTCGTCCGACCTTTGTCAGACACATTATTGGCAAGCAGACTATTTAATGGTTCGATCCCGCCGCCATTGGACAATAAGATGCTGCCATGATCATGAGCAACCGCCGTATAGAGATGTGCTCTCTTTTCATTAATGTCTCCGTTCCGTTCCGTCCGTTCCATCGCCGCATACCCNNTTCTTTTTCCCCCCCCCCCTCCCCCCCCGCCTTTCCCACCCTATTGGGGGCCGCGCAGGTTTTTTATGGCGCCCCCCCCCCCCGTGGTGGAAAAAAATTGGCTCGCGTGATAGGGGCGCCCCGCCTTTGAAGGGTTGTTCCCTTTTTTCATTATTCTCTCTGTTCCGTCCCCCCCGTCCCACCCCCCAAAACCCGCCTCATCTTTTCTTTTCCATTCCGAAATCTTCAAGAACAGAATGCTTTTTAGTGACTAAACCTTATCATCATCCCAGTGTTAACAAGGAATGGGACAAGTGGTGTTCTCAGGACATTATGTTCGTGAGGGGAAGGTAAGTTCATGGAAGTGGAAGAGAAAGCGTGGGAGATTCAGGAGGAGATCGAATCCCGTATCCGCAAATTGGGAAAGGGTAAGTACGGCAGAGTACTGAAGATGGCCCGCAAACCCACCATGGACGAGTATAAGAAGATCTTACAGATAACCGGCTTGGGAATAGTGGTATTAGGCCTCTTGGGATTCGTCATAATGTGGCTGATGAACTACCTGCCCGAGCTCTTATAGGTCTAGGGATTTATATGACAGATACAAGGTTCGGCAGCGGTCTGAGGATAGAGGGCGATAACGATGAAAAACGCGTGCCCGCTGGCGGCATCGGCAGCTGGCAGTTCCAGGTGCAGAGCGGCGCCAAGGAGGAGGTGCATTTCGCGTTCAGTGTCAACACCGGCCCCGATCCCGATAACGCTCCGGAATGGAATGTCGTGCTTTACGACACGATGGGTGAACTTTGGAATGGCTCCCAGAGCAAGAAGGAGTTCTCCCTTGAAATAGAGGGGCCTCAGGCAAAGGAATTCACGCTGGAAGTGACTGCTCCCAAAGGAGCCCGTTACGGCGATACCGTCACGATAACGATCGATGTGTCCTCCCCCTCGGGTAGCGACTCGATGAGCTTCAGGGCTGTAGCACGCCAGTCCATACTGGCACTCAAGACACAGATAGATCAGGAGAAAAGTGTTGCTGACAGTCTGACCTCGAAGGCCAGGATGGGCGAGGAGGACGTATTCGCAATACTAAGCCCCACCAACCTGCGCGGCTATGTGCTCGTAGAGGGCATGAACACCGACCGTCTCCGCGAGAAGGTACGAGACATCCGCAAAGCGCGTACCTTCGTTGACGGCGAGACCTCGCTAACGGAGATCGATCATTACCTCACACCGCTTTCGACGGTCGTAGGAATAATGGAAGGCGACCTCGTAGAGCTGGTCGCCGGTCCCTTCAAAGGCGAGAAGGCAAGGGTGCAGCAGATTGATGAGGGAAAGGAAGAAATCACCGTGGAATTGGTTGAAGCTATGGTGCCAATACCGGTCACGGTAAGAGGGGATAACGTTAGAGTTATTGAGAAGGAGAGATGAAATCATGGCAGACATTGTTGAGGCATTGGTGGACGGAGGGAAGGCCTCCGCAGGTCCTCCCCTCGGCCCGGCACTGGGCCCTAAGGGAGTGAACATCGGTCAGGTCATCGCCGCCATCAACGAGAAGACGAGGGCCTTCGCCGGCATGAAGGTGCCGGTGAAGGTGATAATCGATGAGAAAAAGAATTTTGAGATCAGGGTGGGCACGCCTCCGACCTCTGCACTCATCAAAGCGGAACTGGGGCTGCAGAAGGGTTCATCCAACACCAGAACAGACAAGGTCGGTAACCTCGATATCGAAACGATAAAGAAAATCGCCGACATGAAGAAAGAGGACCTGCTCGGTGCTGACCTTAAAGCCAGGGCGCTCGAGGTCGCTGGGACATGCGTTTCGATGGGCATCACCGTTGACGGCAAAGAACCCAAAGCGTTCCAGAAAGCGGTGAAGGACGGGGAGTACGCCAACGTTTTCTGAAACTTCTTAACATTCTTCTTAAACCTTCTTCCCAGCAGTTTTAGCATTCTGACGTATACCGAGACCTGTCTTCGGTGCTTCGATCAAAAGTGTCATCACACCCTTGCCGTTCTTGTGGTGAATGCTCTGTCATAATTCAACAATGTTCAAAGAACGATATTCATCAGAAGAGACGTTGTCGCCCTGCGAAGGAACGGCTGCTAAGGTATTTATTTGAGAATAAAGGGTTTGAAAGAATCAAGCAAGAGCCTATGCTTCCTTGCTCTCCAAGCGAGGACGCGTTCCACTTCTGCTTGATCGTTTCTCATGTTAACGGCTAAACCATTCGGCCGTTCTCTTCAATCCCTCTTCCAGAGAGAATCGCGGACAATAACCGAAAGTTTCCTTCGCTTTGCTGATATCAGCCAGCGAATATTTGATGTCCCCCTCACGGGGGCTGTCAAATCTCGGCTGTATCTCCTTACCAAGGATCTCATTGATTTGCTCCGCGAGTTCTACGATGCTTGTCCTTCTGCCGCTGGCGATATTATACTCACCGACGGCCCCGCTCTTCATAGCCCTGATGTTGGCCGTCACCACATCCTCAACGTAAACAAAATCCCTTATCTGTGTCCCGTCGCCGTAGATTACAGGGGCTTCGTCGTTTGCAATCGAGGAGATAAACTTCGGTATAACCGCAGCATAATCCGAGCTGGGATTCTGTCTTGGGCCGAAGACGTTGAAGTAACGCAGAGACGTTGTCTTAAGACCGTAGAGTTCGTAAAACAAACGGCAGTAGATCTCGCCTGTGAGTTTGTTGAGTGCATAAGGAGAGAGAGGATTCGGTATGCTCGTCTCCTTTATCGGCAAATCTTCCGATTTGCCATAGACAGCCGAAGAGGAAGCAAATACCAGCTTCTCTACTTCACAGTCACGGGCCGCCGCAAGAACGCTCAATGTACCGTCTATATTCGCCCTATTAGACGCTAGAGGATCTGCTATCGAGCGTGGAACAGAGGGGATAGCTGCCTGATGGAGCACATAGCTTACGTCCTCCATCTTCTCTCTTAGCATCTCGATATCGTTGATATCGCCCTCCGAGAAAGTGAACTCCTCTTCTTTCAGCAGTTCAACGATATTTTTCTTGTCCCCTGTGATAAAATTGTCTATTCCTACGACGCTATAACCTTCGTTGATCAGTCTCATGGAGATATTAGAGCCTATGAAACCCGCCGCACCAGTGACCATTACTTTTTCATTAAACAAAGAAAGACACCGATTGTTTATCGTTGGATCGCTATAATTTATTTGCCGGTAAAAGAACAGAACCCATTCCAATACTTGAGAGTGGACGTTCACAATTTCTTTAGCGACGTTCAGAGATAATCCACATACACAAGTATCTTCTCACGGTCCCAATCTTTGTCGGGTGCTTCGATGATCTTTTCTCTCAACTCATTAGGATTGGCGGGATCGACGAGCAGACCGTAATC
>DUKW01000062.1 GCA_013329105.1 Candidatus Methanomethylophilaceae archaeon
GTTCTCGTTTGGTAAGAGGAAAGTATCGTATCGACGCAAGGGACTTCGCTTCAGGTGGGAAGTTTGTGGACATGGTGCAGGAGCTGGCGCTTCTTCGCGACTCTACAGAGGTTGAGGCGGCTTTCACCCATCGCCCACGCGGACGGCTGGTATTGGATGATGAGGTGCAGCCTTTTGGCCCCTCTGCACCTCTTGAGAGGATGAGAGTGGATAACGGTTATTTTCATAGAGAGATGGAAAAAGTATACAACGATACAGATATGCGTGCTGTTGATGCGGTTACGTATTTATATAAAGAGGGGGCACTCATTTCAGACATCCAGAAAGCCTTCTCAGTCGGAGTACTGGGTGTGGGAAAGAAGCGAAAGTTTGTCCCGACACGATGGAGTATCACCGCTGTTGATGATACGATAGGGAAACACCTGTTGGAGACCACTAAGTACAATCCTCTGATCGCGGATTTCCGCGTCTATTGCTGGGAGGAATTGGATAATAGATGGTGCGTGTTATTTATGCCATGTAGCTGGCGTTATGAGCTGATTGAAGCGTGGTATCCGAACACCACTTGGAACCCATATGGGAGAGAGATCTCGATTATCTCCGATCATGAGTTCTATGGCGGTCGAAAGGAGTATGCCCGTATTGGCGGATGTTACTATGCTGCTCGTATGGCCGTCAACGAACGCAGGATAAATGAGGGGAGGCAGGCAGGGGTAGTGATATTCCGTGAGGCACATCCGGGGTACGTGATGCCTGTGGGAGTTTGGAACGTAAGGGAGAACGTCCGCGCTGCCCTCGCAACGCTGCCGAAACACTACGAGACGCTAGATCAGGCCCTACAGCACGTCGACAGGGTGATGGACATACCCAGAGAAAGATGGATACATAATTCCAGCATACTGAAGGACATGCTCACGCAGAGGAGGTTGGATGACTTCTTCTGATTTGCATGATTTCTGGGAGATAGGAGTGAAGAGAACAAGGGAGGCCCCATGTAGCAAGGCTCTGACTCCTTCGCGTCTTCCAGGACTGGATCTGACATTGAACCCATATCGCGGCTGTGCCCACGGCTGTATTTATTGTTACGCACCCAGTCTTCTTCATCTTTCCGCCAAAGAATGGTCAGACCCTTTACCCAAACGTGGATTTATCCGCCTTTTGGAGAGAGAGCTCCCTCATATAAAAGGAGTAATCGGTGTAGGAACTTCTACTGATCCTTATCAGCCAATGGAGGCCGATCTTTGTTTAACACGCCGCGCTCTGGAGCTTATATCTAAAAACGGACTGCGTTTCTGTATCCACACCAAGTCTGATCTGGTCACAAGGGATATTGACCTCATAGGTCCTAATGAAGTAGGGGTAACTGTGACCTCTCTCGATGAGGTTGTTTCTCGTGTCATAGAGCCGGGTGCCCCCCCGCCCTCACGACGCCTTGATGCACTTCTTCTCTTGAATGATGCAGGCATACACACCTTCGTTATGGTAGGTCCCGCTCTGTCCTGTATTGAGGGGAGAGAGGAGGAACTAGTTGGGGCCATAGCCGCCACCGGTACAGAGGTACTGATGGTGGACACCCTAAGGCTCCGTCCGAATACGGGCTCAGAGCTCGCTGATGCTGGTGTAAGAGCTGCAGGCCAGGCAACTATGAGGCGTCTTAAGCTCTTTGCCAAAGAAATGGGACTGGACTATCGTACGGCCTTTTGAGCCGATCAATACTAAATATAATACCTCCTTTACAGCTCAGATTTATATGGTGGCCTTTAGCAACGAGATAAAAGTGGCCATGGAGCACTTCGGAGAGTTGTTGCAAGAGCAGCTGAAGCGTGTAGAGGATTTGAAAGCCTCTCCTGGCTGGATAGACTATAGATCGCTGGATAAAATAATAATCGGTGTCTGCGGAGGGGACGGTATAGGGCCTTATATATCAGAGCATGCACGGAGGGTCCTAGAGGTGCTTCTCGCTGATGATATATCCACAGGAAGGATAGAGATCCGAACCATCGACGGTTTGACGATAGAGAACCGTATCAGGGAGATGAAGGCCATCCCAGATGACGTCCTTGCGGAGTTGAAGAGATGCCACGTGATATTAAAGGGACCTACCACTACGCCTAAAAAGGGCGACCCGTGGCCGAACATAGAGAGCGCAAATGTGGCCATGCGCCGCTATCTGGACCTCTTTGCCAATGTACGACCTGTCAGGATACCAGAGAAAGATATAGATTGGGTCTTTTTCCGTGAGAACACTGAAGGTTCCTATGCGCTGGGAAATAAGGGTGTGGACGTCACCGATGACTTGGCTGTAGACTTCTGTGTTGCTACAACCCAAGGCTCGGAGAGAATAATTCAATTGGCTTTCGAGCATGCCAGGCGGACAGGTATGGGTAAAGTCAGTGTGGTCACCAAAGCGAATGTTATTAAGGCGACAGATGGGAAGTTCTTACATGTTGCTGAAGAGGTGGCGAAGGAATACCCTGATGTTGAATGGGATGACTGGTTCATCGATATTATGACCGCCAAACTTCTTGATCCATACCGTGCTAAGGACTTTAAGGTCATGGTGCTCCCCAATTTGTATGGTGATATACTCACCGATGAGGCCGCTCAGATACAGGGGGGGGTAGGTACTGCTGGTAGCGCCAACATAGGTATGAGATATGCCATGTTTGAGGCAATCCATGGTTCAGCACCGCGAATGGTCAAAGAGGGCAGGGCTCAGTATGCTGACCCATCTTCCATGATTAAGGCTGCAGCCATGCTTTTGGATCATATAGGATATACAGAAGAGGCTAGACGTTTAGATATGGCACTAGAGATATGCTGTCAGTTTGAAAGACGCTTGAAGGTGACAGGGCGCGCTGATGGTGCCACCGGTGCCGATTTTGCGTCCTATGTGCTCGATACTGTCAGTGACCCAGAGTTAGAAACAAGGTGGTCTAGATTCAAAAAAAGGTAGGACTCTGAATTTGCATCCCGACAGCGTTGTGTTCTAATTATCCTGATTGGGTTTGATAACATCAAAACCTTATTATAGAAGAACAAAATTACAGAAGACAGTCAAGGAGGATGAACATGGCATACGGCATGGGAAACCAACCTATAATCGTGCTCCGTGAGGGCACAGAGAGGAGCAAGGATAAAGAGGCACAGTACAACAACATCGCCGCCGCCCGTGCGGTTGCTGATGCTGTAAGAAGCACTCTAGGACCAAAAGGCATGGACAAGATGCTTGTAGACTCGATGGGTGATGTGATAATCACCAACGATGGGGTGACAATCCTCAAAGAAATCGAGATAGAGCATCCGGCAGCCAAGATGGTTGTAGAGGTGGCTAAGACTCAGGATATGGAATGTGGTGATGGTACTACGACGTCTGTGGTCTTGGCTGGAGAGTTGCTGAAGAGATCGGAGGAGCTTATCGAGCAGAACATTCACCCTACCGTTATTACTAACGGGTTTAAACTTGCAGCCAGCAAGGCTGTAGAGATACTGAACGACATCGCTATATCAATCAG
>DUKW01000087.1 GCA_013329105.1 Candidatus Methanomethylophilaceae archaeon
GGCCGGATTTGAACCGGCGATCTCTGCCGTGTGAAGGCAACGTCATAACCCCTAGACCACGAGCCCTGTGAATGGGAAAAATGATGATGCTGTATTAATTAATGACGGTCCCTAGCTGTTAAAAGTAAAAAAGCATTAATCCATCAAGACTGTTTTCGACCTGATCAAAATGAACCAGGTAGAGACCCCCCAAGAGCGTAGGGCGAAGTTCGATGCTGCGTTTAACTCTATACTCAATACCAATAAAACCAATCGTCCCAATTGGATTGCGGGCCTTCAGATAGTATCTTCTACGGATTATGTCGTCACCAGCCCGATAGATCACAGCATTCAGTTTGGGAGGTATCAGCGAAGCGAAGTCGACCTGCCGCAGGTGGCCATGCCCAAACTCATCGATGCCTTTGAGGAGTGGTCATCTATACCCATCAAGGATCGCCTGGAATATCTTAGAAATGCCATTACTGAGCTAGAGCGCCAGCGTTATCGGATCGCAGCTGCCGTTTCGATCAGTGCTGGTATGACGGCAACTGAGGCTATGTTTGAGGTTGAAAGACTTCTCAGGGTACTGAGGTCGCTCGAGAGGGAATGCGAAGTCCCCCTTTTCGGCAGTCCCACAGGTGTATGGGCCGTCTTTTCTTCTTATAACTCTCCTTTGGCAGGGCCGATGGCTTATGCTTTGGCTGCGGCGATGGCAGGGAACGTGGTGTTCCTACTTCCTGCTCATGAGTGTCCTTTTCCCTGTTATATGGTATATGATCTGCTCGCCAAATCGGGTTTCAGTAAAGCATTGAGTTTGGCGACCGATCCAGTTGGGGATATGAGACGCAGTCTTATGAATCATCCCGACCTTGCTGGAATCGTCGTATGCGGTTCAGGGGAGACAGTCGATGACGCGATGTTCGTACATGTGGATGAAGATTTGGGCTTCATTTTAGAGGCCAAAGGCATGAATCCAGCACTCATATCCCGTTATGCGGATATGTCCGCAGCGGCGTCCATGGTGTGCAAATCGGCCTTCTCCTATACAGGTCAAAGACTTGATGCATGCTCAAAAGTAGTTGTACTTGAGCCCTATTATGAAGAATTTCTCAATTGCCTTCTTAAAGCAGTTGTAAAGTTCAGAGTAGGCGATCCGGCGGAGAGAGATGTCTGCACAGGCCCGCTGATCTCTAAAGAGAGGACTCAGGAGTTCCTTGCTTTGGCCTCCGATCTTAAAGACAATATAGTCTATGGAGGTGAGCGTCTTACTGACGGTTACCTCGAAGACGGAGAGTACGTCTCGCCCGCCATCCTTGTCGGTCTTGACGATAACCACGAATTCAATGTCATAGATCACTCTCTCCCATTTCTCTCGGTGCAGGTGGCGACAGATCTTCAGGACGCGATTGAAAAGATCAACATGTCTGAGACAGGTTTGAGTGGAGGGATATTCACCGATGACCCCGCGGAGAAGGAGCTTTTCATGCGGGAAGTCAAAGCAGATGTGATCTATTTGAATAGCAGCAGTAACAACATAGCGCCCGGTCTAAAAGCCGCCGTATCGGCCTTCCTCGTTTAAATCCCGCGGACTTTGACTTCTTTCACATATTTTCTAGCAATATCAGCCATCGTTCTTAGGCGGCTCTCAGGCAAAGGATCGATGGCACTAAGCTTGGGGTCCAGTGTTACTTTTGGGCGGAACTGCTGTAAGACATATCTCTTTGCACCTACGAGAGAACGGGCGATGTCTTCGATATCTTTCTCTTTAAGATATACAGGCAGAACAGTGGTCCTGAACTCATGATCTATGCCGGAATCTATGACCACTTTTACCGATTTCTTTACGCTCTCAGCCATAGCTTCTTTGCCACAAAGATCATCATAGCGATGGTCCAGAGGTCCTTTGATGTCCATTGCAACGAAGTCCACCAGTCCTGCACCGATAAGATCATCCAGAATTTCAGGCGTTGTGCCGTTTGTGTCCAATTTTATTTCAAAGTTCAATTCCTTGAGACGGCGCAGAAGCCTATATATGTCTGGATTGATGGTGGGTTCTCCACCCGATATTACTATACCGTCAAGAAAATCATCATTGATTCGCAGGTATCTCTCTACTTCTTCCCAGGGTATGCACTCGCTATCCTTATGAGGAGTTATAAGTTCCGGATTGTGGCAGAAGGGGCATCTGAGGTTGCATCCTGATAGATAGATAGTAGAGACTACTTTGCCCTCCCAATCAAGTAAGGATGTCTTGAGAAAACCTGCCACCTTCATAAAACATGATTATACTGTTTCTATTTCTCTTTTCCCAACGATAAAATAAATAAGACCCAGGCGGATTAAGCGGCATGTCTTACAAGGTAGAGTTCCTCCCCTCAGGATGTACGGTGGAGCTATCCGAGAATGAAACCCTCGCCAATGCCGCACGTCTCGCGGGTGTGGAACTGGAAACACCTTGTGGCGGTCAGGGAAGGTGTCGGCGCTGTAAGGTCGTTGTTATCGGTCCCACTACTGATGATGGGAGGGAGCTGTTGGCACCATGGGAATGGGAGGCGGGCATACGCCTCGCCTGCCGTTGCAGGGCGCTCGGTGACCTCGTGGTCATGGTAAGCAGTACGGTTCTCAGCAAAATGAAGGTCGCTGCTGAGCATGGGCCTCTTTGTAACTTACCGCTAGACCCTATTGTGAAAGAGGGTCATGGATTGGCAGTGGATATAGGTACGACCACCGTCGTCGCCTCCCTTTTGGATATGGGCTGTGGAGAGGAGCTGCTAACCGCTAGTGACTATAATCATCAGATTATAGCTGGTGAGGATGTCCTCAGCCGTATGGACTACGCATCAGAGGGTGGCACTGCAGCACTGAGAGGAATGGTCCTGGAGACGATTAACGGTCTCATAGATCGCATGAACGATGAGGTGAAGGTTGATGTGAGGGTTGTCAGCATTGCAGCCAATACCGTCATGACACATCTTTTCCTGGGCGTGGATCCCTCCCCTCTCCGAAACCCTCCATTCAGACCACTCGTGTCAAAAACATCTATAAGTGGCAGGGAGGCAGGTCTTAATGTGGGGGGGGACGCCACCATACTTCTGTTTCCCTCTCTTTCGTCCTATGTGGGAGGCGATATCGTCGCCGACATCTTGTATTCAGGTATGCATAAGGACGATCGTCTTACACTTCTTATCGATGTAGGGACGAATGGAGAAGTGGTCCTAGGTAACAGCGATCTACTAGTGGCCTGTTCTTCATCGGCCGGACCGGCGTTTGAAGGGGGTGAAGTGTCCTGTGGTACGAGAGCATGCCCAGGAGCAGTGGAATCTGTGTTTATCGACGATAGCGGCATAAAGATATCAACTATTGACGGTGCCCCTCCCATTGGTTTATGTGGTTCAGGCCTCATAGACCTCCTGGCACAACTTTTCCTCAACGGACTGATAGATAATAAAGGGTATTTCACGGAACGGGCGAAGACGATCGATGACGACTCCTTCAAAATCCTTCCTTTACACAGCATAAGAGAGGGCCTTTATATTTCTGAACCGGAAATACACAGCATTATACGCACCAAAGCTGCAATATTCGCTGCATCAAGGACTTTACTC
>DUKW01000012.1 GCA_013329105.1 Candidatus Methanomethylophilaceae archaeon
ATGTGGGTGAGCGTTTGTCAGCGGAGCTGAATCTGTCATGTCGTATGGTTTGGGACAGAGGCGGCATACCGGCAGTGGATGAGGCCATGCGCCTTGTGGACGAGAACACCTGGAGGATAACAGAAACGCTGAAACAGTCAAGGCAGGTTTACGATGAATTCCGCTCTAACTGCGAGACTGCCGGTGTATGGGCAGAGCCCGAAGATCTGAGAGCGCAGCTGCGGGCGCACCTGCATCGCTTCGCGGACCTCTCTTTCCTGGGGCAGCTTATGTTGATGTCCTATGACGATCCAGAGCTTGACCTGCAATCGATAGATGATAAAGACTATGAATATGATGTCGAAGAAATGGAAGAAGCGGCAAGGGAGGCAGCGTTGACATCCCTGGATTCTTCCGATCCCATCAACGTTCCGGTATATTGTGCTCCTGATTGGTCATGGAACATATATATGTCGACACCCAACGGTGTGGAATGGAAGCTCCTTGATGATGAGGGTGACTTCCATCATCGCGGCTTCGTAAACGTTGAGCAGGTAGGTCTCCTGCCTCTCACACCGGACGGGGAAGAAGAGTTGTTACGTTATATCTCTGTACTTAACGAAAGAGACAGCATTATGGGTAACGCATATCATTTGGTTGACATGTACGGCTATATAGACCATCTGTCCAACGTCTATTTTGGTATGCTGGCTGTGACTGTCATCGATCTTTTGTGGAGGGCATCGCTTCTCTCCCATTTTCACGGCATATCGATGGACCGTCGGGGAATGCGGGAAGCAATTATCTTTTATGATATGGATCGGCTGGACGCACCCACCATAGGAGCCTTCATCTAATGCTGGCTTCAACCAATAACTTAAAATACTCAACTAGGTATCGCCGAAGTGGTGACCTAGAATGAGGAAACCCCTCTCGGTGCTCAGTGAATCTGTCAACAGCCATGTGATCGTGGAGCTAAAAGCGAAAAGGGAGTACCGTGGGGTTCTAGACGGTTATGATCCCCATATGAATCTCGTCCTTAAAAACGCTGAGGAGCTGGTTAATGGGGAGCCTATAAGGAAGATGAACGTCGCTATTGTCCGTGGGGACAACGTCATATACATTTCACCGTGAGGAGAGCAAAATGACAAAAGGTACTCCTTCCCAGGGAAGACATAATAAGCATAAGACCCACATCCCCTGTCGCCGTTGCGGCAAGCATTCTTATCACGCCCGTAAAGGTGTCTGTGCATCATGTGGATACGGTAAGACTAGGAAGATGAGGAACTACGCCTGGGCAAAGACCCACTAGCGTGGCCTTGAAATGAGCGGACCAAAACACAGCTGTGGAGTTGTCGGTTTTGCTCTTAATACAAATATAGCTCCTTTTATCTATCGCGCCTTGAGGGTGATACAACACCGCGGCCAGGAAAGTGCAGGCGTTTCATTCTATGACGGTGAAGGCATCCAGACCGTTAAGGGATCTGGCCTTGTTCATGAAGTTCTTGATGCCGAAAGGTTAGCCTCCATAGAGGGTAAGTCAGGAATAGGACATGTGCGTTATTCCACAGCAGGCTCAAAGGGAGACCTCAATTCTCAACCGATGAGCGTAGCTACCTTGCATGGTCAGATGGCTCTTGCCCACAATGGGGATATCACAAACGCAGACGAGCTGCGCCGTAGCTATTTACAGAAAGGATGGGCATTCCTCACCGATTCCGATTCAGAGATCATACTTCGCCTTTTATCCAGGGATTCCAGCAGCTATCACGATCCCATCAGGGCCATAAAGAACGTCATGTCGATTATAGACGGTGCCTACTCGCTCACCATATTAATAGGTGACAGGGTGTTTGGCGTCCGTGACCCATATGGTTTTCATCCTCTCTGTGTAGGAAGGTTATCAGAAGGATATTTTCTTGCATCGGAGAGTGCAGTGGTAGACATCCTTCAAGGCGAGTTCGTATGCGATGTCGGTCCGGGCGAGATCGTCGAGATACCCCCGGACTCAGTCAAAATCTCCCCCCCCCATAAGCTCAGCAACACCGCTCATTGTATGTTTGAGTGGGTATATTTCGCCCGCCCCGATTCCGTCCTCGATGGAAGAGAGACATATCAGGTTAGACGAAATATAGGGAAAATCCTGGCTAAGGAGTGCCCGGTAGATGCCGATGTTGTGATACCCGTTCCAGACTCGGGTCGGGCCCATGGTCTGGGCTTCGCCGAGGAATCTGGTATAAGTTATGAAGAAGGGTTTATGAAGAATCGTCATGTAGAGCGCACGTTCATACTCCCTGACCAAAAACAAAGGGAGGCCGGGGTATCCCTGAAGCTAAATCCGATAAGGTCCACCATCCAAGGCCGTAGAGTGGTGGTGGTCGACGACAGTATAGTACGCGGAACAACCCTTCGTAAGCTGGTGCAGATGCTTCGTAAGGCGGGCGCCAAAGAAGTGCATGTGCGCATCGGCTGCCCCCCCATCATTTCTCCCTGCTATTACGGTGTGGACATGAAGTCTCGCGACCAGTTTGTGGCTACAAACCGCAGTGTGGACGAGATCGCTGACTTGATAACGGCGGACAGTTTGGGTTATATAAGCATAAAGGGATTGGTGGAAGCACTCGGTTTCTCGGAGCAGGACTTATGTCTTGCATGTGTTACAGGGCGCTATCCTACCGTGATTGCCGGAGAGTCCCATCGTTTCCAGAGACGCTTGGATTCCGATTTTTGATCTAAAAAGCTGAAGGAACGGTCTGGGGTACATCAACATAACCTTTAATTACAAAAAGCCGTTTTCCGACACGATGGGCTGGTAGATCAGCTGGAAGATCGCTACCTTGGCATGGTAGAGGTCGCGAGTTCAAATCTCGCCCAGTCCACCATCTTTTTTGTTTTGTGAGACTTGGCAGAGTTTGCCGACACGTAATGGCGCAAAGCGGAAAGTAATATCGATTCTAAAAAGGATCTATGTTTTTAAGGAAGGTCACTTCGTGTCGACATCCAAACGGAATCGGCACTGCTTTTACTCAGTGCTGAAGAGTATATTCTCCAATCAAAGACCGCACCATCGAAGTCCGACCAGCTCTGGTCCATGCCCTGGGTAAGAATGAGGAGAGGTTGGTCGGTCTGACGGGGCACGAACTCGTTGCCGTTATCCGTCAAGGTTCTTTGTGCCTCTACCGCAGCCGGCTCAGAGGATGTGCTGGAAAGAACATCGTCAACGGTCACGTAGCTGCTGCCGAGATACGCCGATTCAGAATATATATGGATTTCAATGCTATTAGCGGAAAAGGATCCGGAGATGAAGTACCATTGTCCCAACTCCATCTTTACCGGCGATCTGACACCGTAGTTGACATCGTTTCCGTCGACACCATCCATCACTATGAAGAACAGGGGGTACTCACCTGTGGACCCTCCGAGATCGTTATGGGCGCTTTGGCACCACCCCAGCTGTCCGACAGCGTTAGAGTCTAGGGCAGGACCAGCCATCTGCAGGCCGTATGATTGGTCGTAATCGGATGTGGAGAGTGCAACACCTTTAATTATTAAACCCGTCCAGGGATTGACATCATCCATCCTGACCCACGTCATCACTGTTCCCTCGCTCAGAGAGAGGTCCGCGTTATTCACTTCTTGCTTTGTGTCGGTGAGGCCGGGGCTGTGATACAATGGGGGTATCACCGGTCCGGCCCCCGGATCAGGGAAGTCACTCTCTTTCGAACTCCAACTGCCAAGGTCCGAAAAACCGGAGAGCATCGCGATAAGCACTCCTGCCAAGACTACGGTGATAGCCACCAAGAGTATTGTCCCTACAACCGGAGAGACAGCATCCTTATCTTTGGCAGGTTGCATGAGTAACAATCATAATTTGATTATAAAATTATGATTAATGACTGAGAATCGAGTATTTAGAAACAGGTGTTAGAAACAGGTTTATTTTTGTATTTAGATGCATTGTTGATGATTGTAGACGCTCATGTGCACCTCTGGGACCGAGGGATGTTGCCGAACAGTGCAGTGAGGAGATACCTCGAACCTATCAATCAATTGGATGAAGACTTGAAGAAGTTTTTCGATTTCGGTTTGGATAAGGAGGTTGTCTTCGATGATTTCTCTCTCCCTGTGGAGAAATTCCTTGAAGAAATGGCTGTCAGCGGTGTAGAGAAGGCTCTTATTCTCTGTACCGACTTTGAGCTTCTCAATGACAGCAACATGAGCAATGAGGAATACACCGAGAAAATATTTCAGGAATGCTCAGCTTACGATGAGCTCATACCATTCATTTCCGTTGACCCAAATCGCGGAGAGGAAGGCCTGAGAATGGTGGAACGGATGGTCAGGCGGTATGATCCCCCCGGGATTAAGGTATACCCGGCCACGGGCTTTTATCCAAACGACGAAAAGCATCGCCCTTTTTGGGACTTGATCGATGACTTAGGTCTCCTGGTGGTGTCGCATGCTGGTATGGCATTAGAACCTCTTGATGAGAAGTATTGCCATCCCTCTTTCTTTCGTGATGTGGCCGAAAGGCATCCGGATATGAATATAATCATAGCTCATTTCGGTGGAAAATTTTATGATGAACTGCTGCCCCTCATGAGGGAGTTTCCAAACATTTATACAGATTGCTCAGCCCTGCAGGGCTGGCTTCCAAAAAGGCCTGATATGGTTCATTCCCGTATGGCGGAGGTATGCGGTGAATTCCCGGACCGAGTTATTTTCGGTTCTGATTTTCCTCTTTATGAGATACGATATAGCACGCGGCGCTTCATAGAGCTGATATGTAGCGAAGCTTATTGTAAAGGGGCGCTCAAGGAGAAGCTTCTTGGAGGCAACATATCAAGGCTCCTATCGCTTTGATGGCATATCCTTTTAACCTTATATATTAATGGCATCTCATGGAATTTAACCTGGATCTGCAGGGTTTCGACATCTTTCAGTTGGCGGCTTCTCCCTATCCTGAGGCGATCTTGGGGTTGGGAGGTCTCTTGGCGATATTAATATCTCTTACGTATGCAAGGGACAAGGGGAAGGCTATGTACTATTTAGGGGCCACTCTGGGAATGGTGGTGGGTGCCCTGATGCTGATCTTAGT
>DUKW01000116.1 GCA_013329105.1 Candidatus Methanomethylophilaceae archaeon
CTTCTTCCTTCTTATCGCCCTGTTCTTCGGGCATCTCACCTCTCCTCTCTAAAATTTTACCAGCAGGCGATCGTCCTTCAACTCGGCCCCGGCCGTTTATGAGCGGGAAAGAACCAGTGGAAGCCTTATACTGCGGCGCTGACCGCCTACCTGCACAATGAGTACATCCCCCTGTTTCCTATAAAGCTCCTCTTCTCCCTTGGTAGAAAATGGCAGTCTTAGAGACATTATCTGCAGATCCCCTCTATCCAAGAACTCCATGGGGCTCTCTGTGGAAAAATGAACCGTTGGATCTCCCTTGCCGAAGACCATATCCGCTAGATCGTTCAGCTTCTCATCCCCCAGGAGCTCTGTGGGCATCTGATAGGCTGTAAGAATAGGCATAGGGTCAAAGGCTTCATGGATAATTTTTATATACCCATTCTGCTCCTCGAGCTTCTTCTTGAAATAGCCCTCCTGCCCTTCGTCAGGTATAAGACGGTTGACGACCAGACATTCGACAGTCATTCCGTATAGGCATAGGTATGTATAGGCCCTCTTTGTCTCATTAATAACCATACGCTCAGGGTTGACCACCAGCCTTATGGTGGTCTTGCTGTTGTCCTGCAGGAGCTTCCGTACCGATATCATACGCGCACGTATGATCTCGAGGTCTTCCAGGAACCCTTCTGTTGGCAAAGGAATCTCCATCATCTTGCCCACAGTGGCACGGGCCACCCTCAGCATTCTCTTAAAGAGAGCATAAAGCTTATCGATATACCACTGCGACACATCCGGAAAACTGAGGAGGCGCAGAGTCTCGGCAGTAGGGGCCGTGTCAAGGACGACTACATCATATGCGTTATCACGGTCGAACTCCCAGAGGTAAAAGAGTGCTGACATGAATTCCATCCCAGGCAGTACTGCGAGTTCCTTTGCAGATATCGTGTCCAGACCCTGAGAGTGCATAAAATCGCTGATATACTTCTCGATTTCCTTCCAGCGGGTTTCCATCTCGTGAAGGATGTCTATCTCGATGGCATCGAGATTGTCACCGATGCTGCGTATCGTGCCGTCGAGTTGCAATTCTAGGGAGTCTGAAAGGGAGTGGGCTGAGTCGGTACTCATCACCAATGTCCTCTTGCCCGAAGCGGCACAGCGCTTGGCGGTGGCGGCAGCCACTGAGGTTTTGCCAACACCACCTTTACCGGTGTAAATGATTATCCTCATAAGATCCTTGGTCAATTATTATGGCCCTATTTCAAGGATTTGCCCTAAAACGATTAGAATAATGAGTGCCGGGGACGGGGTTCGAACCCGTGACCTTCGGATTTCCCTGGAAGAGGTCCAAGAACCTGAACCCTATGAGTCCGACGCTCCACCAGGCTGAGCCACCCCGGCATGGGGTTATGTTTCAATCCATTTAGGAGTCGTCATCATCGGGAGAGCTCTCAGCCTCCTCATCAGACGCGTCCTCATACCTTTCTTCCGATTCTGTATTCTCCTCGGAAGATTGGGGCACTGTGGTTTCAATGGCTTCTGGGATTCCCTCACCTACCTGAAGGATCTCTGTCTTGCCTATCTCCACCCTTTTGATGGGAACCACACTGCGACAGGCCATGGCAATGTCGCGGGCCATATCGCCGGTGATTACATGTTTCACCAACTCGGAGACGGTCATGGCAGCTGCCATGTTCTTGATGCTCTCCCCCATTATGGACCTAATAGCAGATTCCTGTGATGACTGTATGCGACGGTCAGCAATAGATACGGGCTTGACCCTTACCACAAAACCGTCTTTAGTCGTAACGTCAACGACATGATCCGTCTTAGTCCTCTTACGGCGGGTGAGCCTCCTGATATAGTCACTGGTAAGATCATGGCCTATAAACGTTGTATAGGCATCGTTTCCCTGAACGTCGCTGACCTGAAACTTAAGTTTGATATGCATTTTGGAGAAATCGCCGGTGAGATCATGGACGGTGACCTCCGCAGTGCGGCCTATGAGGTAAGCCGGGTCGGCAGAGGGGGTCTCTCCTATCTCCACCTCATTGAACATGCGGGGAGCGTGTAATGTATACCATTCCTTCGACTTCCACTTGTCCCTGACTTTGCGGGATGCGCCTTTACCTTTCTTAACAGCCATCGAGATCCTCCGTCTCAAGCAATGTGGTGATTATCTGTTCATATTAAAAGGTTTTCAATATCCATCTACACTGTAGAACGATAGCCAGACATGAAAAAATGATAAATGTTAAAGAGTTTTTTAACGTCGTTTTGATGCCTCTGTGAGTGATCGAGCCGTGAGATCGTCCAGCTCAGCGTTCTGTTTTCTTAGACTTTCACCGACCTCCTCTAGGTCTAGATCATCTAGGAAAACGGCGAAGAAACTTGTCGTGCCGTCGATTACCAGTACCGCCACGTCTCCCTCACTCTCATCACGCCCCTGAACGAATGCCCGGTGCCTCACGAAACCTTGGTAGGGTACGGGGATAGCATCCGCCGGGAACACACCTACCAGTCTTACACCATGAACCATGAAACTCAGAGCTTCACAGGGGTGACATGGGAGTCGAGTCCTAACCCTTTCTTATCCATACCGAACGCCAACGCGTAGAGCTGGGAAAGATGGAGGACAGGCATATCGTATCCCTTGATGTCTTTCTGACCTCTGTCGAACTGCAGGTGGCAGAACGGACATATGTCAACTATTATCTCCGCTCCTCCCTCCTTCATGTTCTTAAGGTTCTGCTCGGTGAACTTCAAGGCAAAATCGCTGAACTCGGATCTGAGACCTCCGCCAGCGCCGCAGCACATCATCTTATCCTTGCGGTACATACTGCTGGCACCGGTGGCCTCCACCATTTTATCCAGCATGCTGGGATTCTCCGGGTCGTCAAGGTTCTTTATCTCACTGGGCTTCAAGAAGTGGCATCCGTAAAAGGTGGCCACCTTGAGATCCAGCGGGTTTTTTACCATCTCTTTGACTTTGTCCAGGCCTACATCGTTGTAGATGACTTCGGCAAAATGCCT
>DUKW01000109.1 GCA_013329105.1 Candidatus Methanomethylophilaceae archaeon
ATATCAGGTTATGAATCTCACCTGCGCCACGGTGAGAAGGACTTGGCTGTGCGCATGGGTGGAAGGGAGAAGGTTGTGCCGATCATAAAAAGCCTGCAGTTGCTCTTTTATGTGATTCTAATGGCTATGGTGGCATTCCACCCTGCAAACCTTATGCTTCTGTTCACCTTACCTTTAGCGGCCAGGTCATGGAGGATTATGGATGCTAAGGCTGACTTGTGGTATGTACGCATAGCACCTTATTTCTTCGGTGTGAGCGTTCTTACGATGATACTTTACATCATCGCTTTGTCAGTGCGAACATTCCTGACATTTCCAATATGGTGAATGGGTTGCCACGTTCGATGAGGTAATATTCCCTCACGGCGTCGAATCCGCATTGTTTGCAGGAATCTGTACCTGCCATGGGACAACCTCTAGCATGTGAACCGTCAGGAAGCACGAAAGCCGAGAAATAATAGGGGCACATATACCCAAAATCCTCCTCTAGAAGTAGGCGCAGGGCTCCTTTGGAATTGAGTATAGGGAATCCCTCCTTCTTTAATGAGAGAAGTTCTTTCACCACGCCCTCTTTTTCTTCCCTTGAGACCGCCACCTCATAAGGAGGTGGAGTGATGAAATTGAAGATGGCTCCCTTTATAACGGGGTGGTCGCGGGCTATCTCCGCCGTTTCCCTGACGCTGTGTAGGTTATCCTTTTGAATCACAACATTTGCGAATACGGCCGGATGCTCAACGCTATCGAGATTGCTCATGAGCATATCGTAAACCCCCTCCCCACGTATGAGGTCATGCACTTCGGGGGGGCCGTCCAAGCTTATGGATATCACGTCCGATTCGGTGAAGAAGAGGTTCGTACCATTAGTGGTATATCCGATATTGAAATAACCGATCTTTCGGCCCAAGCGTATGAGATCGCCCAAGTTCTTTTCCTCATCTTCCCACATGGTGGGCTCTCCACCTTCAAAGTACAGAATGCGGGCCCCATCGGCAAAATGCTCCCGCAGTTCCCTCTCCACTTCATCGTAAGTCAATTTGCGTTTCGGAGGGAGTGCATCACGATTTCCCTCGATGCTACAGTGCCGGCAGCTTAGGTTACAGTCATAGTTTATGAGCATTGTGTTTACCAACGGTCTTTTCCTGCCAAATTTACACCCTATCCACCAGGCAGCATAGCTGGTGAACTGAGTCATCAATCCCATGTTTTTGGGATTCTCTCCTCGATATAAAAGGGAATCGAACAGAGTCCATTTATTTTATTTAGTCGTTGAAGGGGCATGAGGTTGTTTTATGCTGTGGACATAATGCCCGTGTCCTCTTTGAAAAAGCTTACAGAGAGCTTACGTTCCATACCAGGTGTTAGGGTTCCTTCTGACGACTCCCTGCATATAACGTTACGTTTTTTGGGAGATGTTGATAAAAGAAAGATTCCTGAACTAAGAGAGATATTGGACAATGTGGGGGAACACCCCTCTTTCTCGGTCACTCTACAATCAGTAGGGGCATTTCCAAATGAACTCTCTCCTCGCGTTATATGGGTGGGTGTCGAAGACGGTGGGATACTACAGTCGCTTGTTTCATCCATTGAAGAAGAGCTTAAAGAGACGGGGTTCCCTCTGGAACGACGTCCTTTTAAGCCCCATCTGACCGTGGGCCGCCTGCGAAAGCCAGATCCGATGGTTATCAGGACAGTGGAACGATGGAAAACCATGACGTTCGGGGTGCAGGCGATCAAAGAAATACGTCTTAAGAGTAGCGTTTTAACCCCATCCGGCCCACGCTATAGAGATGAGTATGTGGTGAATCTAGTAGACTAGCTGTAATTGTCGTTGATATATGGAAACTGCTCAATCCTCTTTACATGAAGTCTTTGATCCGTTTGAAGGGCAGGCCGGTCAATGATATGAAGGGCTCAATAGAGGGACTGCCACTTCAGCTTATGATACTGATGGTTGTGGCTGGGCTGTCTACGACCGTCATAATGGCATGGATGTCAGCAGTGGATATGCCGCAGGGCATAGGATCCGTCGACACTGATCCCAGCGAAATATTTCTCAGCGGGACGGGGCAGATACGCAGCGCGGAAGGCGTCTCGTTAAACGTCACCGTTCGTGACCTTATGGGTAAACCGCTTGAAGGTGCGGCCGTGGTCCTCAAAGGTTGCGGTATCGAAAATAATGGTAAAGTGTATGCTCTTACAGGCAGCGATGGTGTAGCGCGGTTCACTGATCTCACTCTCAGTATACAGACAGATATGGATTTTGTAGAGGTCATTGTCTCCAAAAGCGGTTATGGAACAGATTCCAGCACGAGGGTTTTGGTATTATGATGGATAGGCGAGGGGTGATATCTATGCCTCTCAGACTTACATTGGCTATTCTGGTCATTTCCCTCTCTCTTCCTGTAGTTGATGCAGCGCTTCAGATACAAGAGCGGGAGGCTGCCCTTAATCTGTGCGTTCAGCAAGGTGAAAATATTCTTAACGCAGCCACGGTCGTCTACTATCAGGGAGAGGGATCAATGAGGACGCTTATTGTAGACCTACCGCCAGAAGCAGCGCTCTGTCTTATGTCTCCGGCAGGCATATCGATTACGTTTAAAGGAGAGAATATTGGAAACATATGGCCTGATGAGCCGCTATTTCCTATCTTTATCGAAGGTGACATGTATCTGGAAGGTCGAGAGACAATCAAGCTTGAGGCCACTGAGCAGAATGGTGTCTATGGTGTGATGGTGACGAAAGCATGATGGAGTTTACTCTATCCAGGGTGGTTATGAGCGTCTGTGCTTTGATGATCATAGCCATCTTGGCGCCTCAAATCCAATTCCAGACGGATGATAAAATGGAAAATGAGGCACTGGCTTTGGCCATAAGTATAGATTCTTTTCTCCAAGACCTCTCTGAAGAGGATGGGACCTTACGTTTGGAGTGTAGGTACATTGTACCTTCTCCAGAATGGACAGTCGAGTTGGGAGATGGTTTTGTGGTCGTAAGGAATAGCGAACTGAGTGTCATCCATCACTTGCGTGCGACCTTAGAAGGGCAAAGTATCATATTGGGATATGGGGACACACTTCTTCTCTTGATCGAAGATGGATGTATTCATCTACTGAAGGTGGAAACGAGTTCTTCCAGTGCATCGGCAAACCTGTCGATGTCCCTTTCATTGTTGTAGAGATGTAACGATGCCCGGGCGCAACCAGGTATGCCGTGCAACCTGAACCACGGATGACAGCAATGCATGCCCGAACGTAACAATATACCGCCCATCTCATCAAGTATCATTGCTACATCATGAGAGCCCAGTCCTTTGATATTGAATGAGGTTATTCCTCCGCGAAGCTCAGCTTCGGCGGGGCCTACCACGCTCAGCTCTTCCAAACCCTCTATTCTCTTTTGCAGCCTCTTCTGCAGCATGAGTTCGTGTTTTTCGATATTCTCTACACCAAGATCCATGAGGTAGTCGGCTGCGGCACCTGCCCCGATAATGGCAGCGTAGTTGAGAAGGCCGCCCTCGAACCGTTCAGGCGGCGGTAGCAGCTCAACGCTATTATACTCTGCAAGGCCAACGGTTCCGCCACCCACGCTGAGAGGCTCTAAATTCTTTAGAAGTTCTTCTTTTCCGTACAACACCCCAAGTCCTGTGGGGCCAAGCGTCTTTTGAATGGATACGGTGTAAAAATCAACATCAAGCCTCTCCAAGTCGAGGGGAGCATGTCCTGCGTATTGGGCGCCATCTAACATGACCAATGCGCCGTATTCATGGGCAATCTCCACTACCTCTTTGGCTGGTAGCGTGGTACCCGTGACGTTGGAGGTGTGCACCATAGAGACCAGCCGCACGTCCGATGACATAGCCTCCTGAAGACCCTCGATGTCTAAGATGCCATTATCGGTTGCTACGATTCTTCTCTTAACACCGTTCTGCGCCAATCTTAACCATGGTATATGGTTCGAATTATGCTCGATATCGGTGGTGACTACCGTATCGCTATCGCTCAGACCAAGGCCTCTCGCCACTGTATTTATGGCCTCAGTGCAGTTCTTGGTGAAAACTATACTATCCGGAGAAGGAGAGCCGATCAGTTGTGCGATTTTTTCTCTCGCCATGTCTACTTCCATAGACACCCTATTGGCGAGTCGATGGACACTCCTTCCACCACAGGCTGGAAATTCACGGTTGTATTGGTCCATAGCCTTGAGGACTGACTCCGGTTTGAGACTCTGACAGGCACTGTCGAGATAGACGACACTCTCATTCCTGAGAAGTGGGAAGTCGTCTCTTATGTGCCTGACATCCATGTCACCCTCATCAAGTTTAGGTTTATTGAGGTTTTCCTCCTCCACAAGCAATAACTATTGTGGAGGAGATTCTCCGCCTCATGCGCCGAGTATACCTCGACAACAACGCCACCACCCGCCTCGATGCCGAGGTGCTTGATGTTATGATGCCATATCTTCAGGAGAGCTATGGTAATCCTAGTTCACTTCATTGGCTCGGTGACGAGGCGGCAAAGGCCTTGGCGGAGTCTAGGGAGAGAGTGGCAAGGACATTAAACTGTTATTCTAGTGAGGTGTACTTCACTTCCGGTGGGACAGAATCTGACAACATTGCTATCACTGGATGCGCACTTAGCGGTAAGGATAGAAAAAGGATAATAACCTCTGCTGTGGAACATTCTGCTGTGCTTGATACCTGCTACGCATTGCAGGAAAGAGGGTGGGAACTGACTGTCCTTCCTGTTGATAGAGGGGGATTGGTAAATCCCCATGATCTAGAGATGGTCATAGATGACGATGTCCTCTTGGTATCAATCATGACTGCCAATAATGTGATCGGAACCATTCAGCCGATAGAAGAATTGGCGGCCATAGCCCACGAGCACGGTGCCATCTTTCATACTGACGCGGTGCAAGGCTACTGCCACATACCGATTGACGTTCAGGCTATGGATGTAGATATGTTATCAGTGTCGGCCCATAAAATTCATGGGCCAAAAGGAGTGGGAGCACTTTATGTAAGGGATGGTACCCCATTATCTCCCATAATGTACGGGGGAGGGCAGGAGGGCGGAATAAGGCCGTCAACAGAAAATGTACCTGGTATAGTGGGCCTTGGCAAGGCGGCAGAACTGGCATATGAGAATATGGGCGATCGTGAACGAAGGATCGCTTTGCTTCGGGACAGGATCATAGATGGTCTTTTGGAAGTAGAAGGCATACATTTGAACGGTCACAGGTCGCCGCGTTTGGCCAATAATGCTCATTTTCGTATCGATGGTGTGATCGGAACTGATCTAGTGCTGGCGCTGAGTGACAGGGGTATAGCGGCATCTACAGCATCGGCATGCAGTGCCAGCAGCCCGTCGCCATCGCATGTTCTTATGGCTATCGGTTTGACCTGGGAGCAGGCAGAGTCATCCTTGAGATTGGGGCTGTCTCATCATACGACATCGGAGGATGTGGATTATGTCCTGGAAATGATACCGTCCACAGTACGTATGTTGAGAGAGGCGAAGCGGTTTAATCTTTCAAAGGCATAGGTCTTATGGATGATCGATATCAGCGTTCGGCTCTCTTCAATTGATATGGCAAATCCCAGTATGTTGGCCTCGGGCATATTGGATGAGACGGGAGATTCCTTACGGCGAATGATGGAAGCGGGTGCAGGCGCCGTGGTCACGAAATCAATAGGTATGGAGCCCAATCCAGGTCATTCCAATCCCTGTCTTGTAGAGCTGCCATACGGTTATGTGAATGCGATGGGCCTGCCCAACCCAGGTGTGGAGAGTTTTTCATCCGAACTAGTGTCATTGATGCCGTCACCGGTACCGGTGATCGCTTCAGTCTATGCCGCAAATGAAAAAGACTTCGCATTTGTTTCTGGTCGAATGGAGATGTCAGGAGCAGCGGCAATAGAGCTAAACCTGAGTTGTCCTCATGCTTCTGGATTTGGTATGGAGATAGGCATCGATCCTGTCAAAGTGTCGTCTATAGTCTCTGCTGTGAAGGAGGCGGTATCTGTGCCTGTGTTCGCCAAACTGACACCCA
>DUKW01000164.1 GCA_013329105.1 Candidatus Methanomethylophilaceae archaeon
GGTAACCTATCTATTACTGAGTCTTATACAATGTGAGGTTGGAGATGATTGAAGTCCATGTCCTTGCCAGTGGGAGTGATGGAAACAGCATAGCAGTACAGACCGATGAGGGTGCATTCCTATTAGATGCTGGTCTCAATGGCAAAAAACTCATGGAACTCATGGATAAGGTTGGAGTGGACGGAAATGACCTCTCTGCCATACTGATAAGCCATGAGCATGCCGACCATGTGCGCGGCGCGGGTGTCCTCTCACGGCGTCTTAACATACCAGTAATGGCTAATGCGAACACTTTCGCCCAGATGAATGTGGGAGAGATAGAACGTTCGCCCTTCAGAACGATGGATCCGTTTTACATCACAGGGACTATGGTGCTGCCCCTGCCGACCTCGCATGATGCGGTGGAGCCAAACGCGTTCCTTCTCCGGCATAAAGAGAAAAAGATACTCGTTGCCACTGATACAGGAGCAATAACTCCTCCCTTGGAGGCAATTCTTAATGATGTGGACCTGGTGATCATCGAATCAAATTATGACGAACATATGCTTAAGACTGGGCCATACCCTCCATATCTTAAAAAACGTATAGCTTGCGATACTGGCCACCTATCGAATGTTGCCTGCGGTGGAGCCCTTAAACGTAGCATGGGCAACGGCCGGAAGGTATTTCTAGCCCATCTGAGCAAAAATAATAATACCCCCGATATTGCCAGAGATACCGTCGCTCGTATCATGGGTGTGAAAAGGATAAACATAGATTGCCTAGAGTTCCCTGGCGACTATAGGAGCATAAGAGTATTATAAACGAGGCTGTACCTCCACAGCCACTTTCCTCTTTATCAACACCTCAGCTAGAGTTCGTGGCATCACAAGGACGTCCTCCTTCTTCAATGAATAATCTCGATATGGACCGGAAAAAGTCGGCAGGTCCTCAAGAATACGGATCACCATGTTATCATTTTCATCATCATAAGAGAGATCCTTAGATTGACTTACGGCCCTTTCTGTTGCTTCCTCAGAACGTTCCTCTATAACATCCAACTCCCACTGTGATTTAGAATCAAACGATAGTTCCTCAGCGAGTGGTCTCGATTCCGATGGCACTATCTCAGGTATGCGATGGTCTTTTTTGCGTATTTGTGGCACCAAGGCGCGATGCGCCCGGAAAGCTTCCAAGATGCTTTGATACAGACGCTTTTCCTCGGGGGTCATTCTGCCTATAGCACTACCGTATCCCTCACCCCGTTTGAGAGCCATTGACGCTATCTTATCCATGCGATAGTCTATTATGCGCATCGATATATCGAGCATCTTCTTACGCCTCTGATTAAGCCCTTCACAAACAATGGAATCGGGGTAATCAGCCAATGCTTTTTCATATTCTCTCTGGATACTATTAAGCATATCCGCTAAGGCGGTATAGAAATCATGTCTGACCTCGGCCAGCGAATTAGATGCCATCTCTTTGCGGTAGATGGCGGTGAGCTCGTCATATGTCATAGACTCGAACTGGGGCGGGGCCATGTTCTCATCATTCTGTTGTCTGTATATGGTTTTTATGAGAGATGAGAAGTGTCATTAATGAATATGCGTTTATTGTGCCCGTGCATATTGGCAACGCCGTTAGACCATGTGGAGAGGCGGCTGAACTGGACATCTTGGTCTCCCCACGATCTGCCGCTTCTCGTATAGATGGCTTTGATCAATGGAGGCAACGCGTCACGGTCAAGGTACGGGCCCCGCCGAGTGAAGGAAAGGCGAACCAGGAAATCGTTTCTCTGTTCAGAGAGATCACAGGTACTGATGTCAGTATCATCAAAGGCGCCGGGAGCCGGATGAAGACTCTTTATATAGCTATGCCCGCTGAAGAGCTCAGAAAGAAGATGGAGGTGCTCTGAGTGGGAGCCTCAGCAGAGCGATTCGAGAAATTGGTAAAGGTCCTTAAAGATCTGGAGGATCTCCCCCCCAACTACGTGATTCTTGTGGAGGGTGTGAAAGACCGCGCCGCCTTGGGAATTCTTGGTATAGATAGAGACATACGAACTATCCAGGGATCCGGGGGGATGCTTCAGGTGGCCGAGCAGCTGAAGAAAGAGGGGCGCCATGCAGTGATACTCACCGACTGGGACCGCACCGGCGGACAGCTGTCGAGATTGCTGAAGGAGGCGCTTTCCTCGAATCAGGTAAAGTATGATGACGATATTCGCGCCCGTTTGTCGCGCATCTCACGCAAGGATATCAAAGATGTAGAGAGCCTTCCAGCACTATACTCTCATCTAGCTACAGAGAACGTGCGTCGCCGGGAGCAATGATTTAACATTTATAGAATGCTAATAGGCAGGAAGTGAAGAAATGGAACGTAAAAAGATGATGGAGGCTATAGGCATCGAGTTCGAGGAGGATCTATTCTGTGACATTCCACAGGATGTCAGATGCCATCTGCCTCTTCCTGCTGGTATATCAGAGAAGGATGTCGTATCAGAAATAACGAAACTGCTCTTAAAGAACCGCCATATGGGTCAAGTGCCTTCATTCATAGGTGCCGGCGTATACGACCACTATGTACCCGCAGCAGTCGACCATATCGTGTCCCGCAGTGAGTTCTACACATCATACACTCCCTACCAACCAGAAATGAGTCAGGGAATGCTGCAGGCCCTGTTCGAATATCAAAGCCATATTTGTGAGCTTACGGGCATGGAAGCCGCCAACTGCTCAATGTACGATGGTGCCACTGCACTGGGCGAGGCTGCCAGGATGTGTGCACGCATCAGTAAAGGAAGCCGCTTCCTGGCACCCCGTGGAATGAGTAGGGACAAGATTTCCGTACTCCGGAATTACCTGTCTTATACCGGCGTGGAGCCAGAGTTCTACAATTGGGACGAGGACGGTGGTCTGGACATAGATGACGTCGAGTCCCGCCTCGTTGATATATGTGGAATATACGCAGAGATGCCCAATATGTTCGGGGTGATCGACTCCCGTATCGAGCTGTTGCGCTCGTTGACAGACGCTCCATTGGTAATAGGTGTAAACCCTCTCCTTTTGGCACTGTGCCACCCACCAGGAGAGATGGGCGCCGATATAGTAGTCGGAGAAGGACAGTGCCTAGGAGCCCATCCCAATTTTGGCGGTCCTTCTTTGGGTATCTTCGCCTGCCGACAGGAATATGTACGTAAAATGCCGGGAAGGCTGATAGGATTGACCGAGGATAACCGCGGGCAGCAAGCGTTCTGCATGACATTGCAGACTCGTGAACAGCATATACGAAGAGGAAGGGCCACATCAAATATATGCACCAACGTTGCCCTGCTGGCTCTTGGTGCTGCTGTATTCCTTTCTTATTATGGAAAAGAAGGGTTAGTAGAATTAGCT
>DUKW01000006.1 GCA_013329105.1 Candidatus Methanomethylophilaceae archaeon
GTATTTCTTTTATAACCGTTACCATCAACGCTGTGGACCCTGATGTGGGCAAGGAGATATATGAGTTCGTCCTACATGATGGAAAAAGGCTGGAAGGACGCGAAGCTGCGGAGCTGCTGCTGCAAAAACAGATCGCCGGTATAAAGGGGGCTGTAGAGAGGGGCATGCTGGTAAAGGCAAATATAGTTCTCATACCAGACATCAACAAAGAGCATATCCCAGAGATGGTGACGAAACTCAAGGACCTGGGTGTGTATATAGTGAACATCCTACCACTCATACCGGTGGAGGGGACAGCTTTTTCTGACCAAAGGGCCCCCACCTCTAAAGAAAGAAAAGAGCTTCAGGACTTACTAGATGGCGAGATCAAGATGATGCGCCATTGCAAACAATGTCGTGCCGATGCCATTGGTCTATTGGGTGAAGACCGACAGATGGAATTTCAGGCGACGGCGTGCGGTGCCACCTGCGGCCCTGTTGAACCAATGGCCATCGTCGAACCGTGCGAGTCGCATACCGTAGCCATTTCGACCATAGATGGAGTAACCATTGACGGCGGTCTGGGGAATAGTCGAATGTTTAGAATATATGAGCTACAAAACGGTAAATTCACGGAGACAGGCAGGACAGAGGTTAATATTGATATGGATGCCCCTCTTGTAGGCGAGACCCATCGCCGTCGTCTGCAGGCAGTCGCCGATGAGTTGACGGGTCATTACGCGGTCATCGTCACAGGCGCAGGGGATCTTGCCAGGAAAATCATGAGTTCGCGCGGTGTAAAAGTCATCACTGCCGGCGGTTTTGTTGAGGATGCACTCAACAACATTAAGAAAGAGTTGAGCGGAAATGGTTGAGCTGTGCTCTGATGCTGTTGCAAAGACCCTTAAAAAAAATGGTATCGGGAGGGTGTTTGGAATACCCGGTGGCGAAACTTTACACATAGTGGATGCGATCGCTTCAAAGGATATCGATCTAGTTATCACCCGTCAGGAAAATGCTGCTGCATTCATGGCCTTAATGGGCGCCAGGTATTGCGGTAAGACGGGTGTGTGCTTAACCACAATAGGTCCTGGGGCAACAAATGTGGTTATGGGGGCCGGTACAGCCACCCTCGATT
The DNA here is from genome assembly GCA_013329105.1 of Candidatus Methanomethylophilaceae archaeon. Lineage (GTDB taxonomy): Archaea > Thermoplasmatota > Thermoplasmata > Methanomassiliicoccales > Methanomethylophilaceae > UBA9915 > UBA9915 sp9915u. The sequence continues at coordinate 1,118 of DUKW01000006.1, forward strand.
TTGCACCTCTCCTCGTTCTCACAGGAGAGCTGCCTGCTTCGGAAAGAACGCATCCGCGCAAACAGTATGTAAACCAGAACGCGATTTTCTCCGCTGTCTGCAAGGCAAGCTATACACTGAGCCCTTCAAACACTATGAGTATATGCGAGGAGGCATTGAAACTTACAACAACAGAGAGACCAGGAGCTGTGCATGTGGCGCTACCTACAGACGTGATGTCGTCCCCAGTAGCCGAATCTATCAAAAGGAGAGATAAAGAAAACGTTCCGCCTGTAATACCCGACATGGAATATGCTAAGAGATGTCTATCCGATGCTGAGAGGCCTTTAGCCTTGATCGGGGCAGGGGTCATCAGGGCTAATGCGGGCGAATCGGTCAGGAATTTCATACATGATAACTCCATACCCGCACTTCATACCTGGCAAGGAACCGGTGTTGTTCCTTTCCAGGATCCGTTCAGTCTGCACAATATAGGGTTGGCATGCAATAGGATACCGTTAGAGGCTATGAAAGAGGCCGACCTAATCATAACAATTGGATATGACGAACAAGAGTTCCAGCCTTTGATATGGAATCCGAAAGGCGACAAGGAGGTCCTTCACATTAGCAGAAACCCTCCGCAGGAAGTGCCATGTTATCACCCACAGGAATTTGTTGGCGACATCAGAGGCATGATGGAAAAACTCAAAGGGATTCGTAAACCCACTCCCAATTGGGCATCTTCTATACGGGAAGAATATCAGAGACATATCAGTCTTGAACGGGAGAGCGTAAGAGGCGTAGACCCGGTGGCCGTTGTGAAGGCTATGGCCTCCTTCATAACTGATGATGTATTGGTCTCCGACGTTGGAGCCCATATGCTATGGTTAGCAGAATATTTGCCATGCCAAAGGGAGAACGCAGTGATGATAAGCAACGGGATGATACCTATGGGTATAGGTCTCCCCGGGGCGATGGGTGTTAAGTTCGCAGACCCTAAAAGAAATTGTATCGCCGTCACTGGCGATGCGGGCTTCATGATGACTGCAGCCGAACTGCGGACAGCTGTAGAGCATGATACCCCGGTAACAGTGATGGTCTGGAACGATTCTGCCCTGGGTCTCATAGAATCAAGGCATCGGTTGTCTATTGGTGAATTAGACGTTTACCGTTTCAAGAATACTGACATTCCTCGCATCGCCGACTCGCTTGGTGCTATAGGTATGAGGATAGAGAGGACTTCAGAAATACCTGCTGCTTTAGAAGAAGCCCGAAAAAATAAGCTGCCTACTGTCATTGATATTCCCATAGACTATTCACGTAACCGCGAGATACTGGCATAACACCAATGTAAAAAGGTTAAATAAGGATCTTCCAATACTCTCGGGGATGACCCAATCAGACTTCGACCTGGAATTCTTTAGAGATAACGGCTTCAAAAGGTCGAAGTGCCCTAATTGTGGAAGGGCTTTTTGGTCCATAGGAGATTGGGAGACCTGCGGAGAACCGCCTTGCAATGAATACTCGTTCATAGACAATTCACCAATGAAATACTTCATGAACCTACACCAAACCAGAGAGGCCTTCCTCAGTTTTTTCGAAGAAAATGGTCATACCCGCATAGCACGATACCCCATTGTCGCTAGATGGAGAAAAGATGTTTTCTTCACACAAGCGTCGATATACGATTTCCAGCCACATGTAATAGACGGGACCATCGAGCCACCTGCCAACCCACTCACCATATCACAGACGTGTATCCGCTTCAACGACATAGATAATGTGGGTAAGACAGGAAGGCACTTCACCTTCTTTGAAATGCTAGCACATCATGTGTTCAACCGTCGTGATCGTGAGGAGATATACTTCAAATCAAAGACCGTGGAGCTATGCCACCGTTTCTTCACCGAACGGTTAGGGACGGACCCAAAAAGGATGCGCTATATCGAAGAATGGTGGGAGGGGGGTGGCAATTCTGGTCCTTGCCTAGAAGTGATTCTCGACGGCGTTGAGGTTGCAACACTGGTCTTCATGATGTACCGTGAGACCCCTACCGGCCGCGAGCTTATGGACATGCAAGTGGTGGATACGGGATACGGACTAGAGAGGATATCATGGGTATCACAAGGCACTCCATCAGCATATGAGGCGGTGTTTGGCCCGGTAGTAGAAGAACTCAAAGAAATGGCAGGCATCGAATATGATCCTAGGATCATGAAAGAGTATGCAAAAGTAGCAGGAATGACCAATGCTAGGACCGCTGCTGACATTCGCCGGATACGAGAGGAGACAGCATCACGCTTAGGGATATCCTATCAAGAGCTGATGAGTATCGTTGGTCCT
>DUKW01000156.1 GCA_013329105.1 Candidatus Methanomethylophilaceae archaeon
AGATCGCCGGTTCAAATCCGGCCGAGCCCACCAACGATCGCACTTCTTTATATAAATAAAAAAGATGAAAAAGGTTTGAATTATTCCTCGGCTTCATCGGCTTCAGAACCATGAGCCATTGCCATAAAGTTCTCAACGTCGCCGACGTCATCGGTGAGCAGGCTCACAATAACCCCCATCATAAGCGCTGCCGGCAGACTGTAGAGAGCGGGATTGACCAAAACAGGAACGCCCAGTATGTCCGATACACCCATAAGGGTAGCGATGACGAAAACCGCTGAGACAACGATACCTGTTATCATGGTAGCAAGTGCACCCTGACTTGTGTATCTTGTCCACCAGACTGAGAGAAACAAGACAGGGAAGAAAACACTGGCTGCTATACCGAAGGCCAGGGTGACCAAATAACTAACATTCTGATCCGCTAATCCTATACCCAAAAGCACGGCTATGGCACCAGCCACGACGATGGTTATCTTAGCGACAGTAACCTGCCTTCTCTCATCAGCATCTGGGTTGATGACCTCCTTATAGAAATCATGGGTAACAGATGTGCCCACCGTTATTAGGAGACCTGCAACTGTGGAAAGTATGGCACAGAACGCCCCGCCTATAGCAATGCCCAACATGACGTTGCCACCAACCATTTCTCCAAGCAACGGGACAGCCATATTCTGAGCTATGGAGGCCTGCCCTGTCAGGAAATAGTTCATCATGTCAGGGTATAGGAGATACATAGCAGCAAGACCGACGAAGGTCGCCATCATGTAGAAGGTGCCGATCATGACTAAAACGCCCAGAGTACTAGTGCGGGCATCCTTTGGCTTCTCCACCGTGAAGTAGCGTGTCAGGACATGAGGCAAACCAGCCGTTCCAAAGACTAATCCTATCGCAAGTGCCAAGGTGTTCATCCAACCGGTAGCGAATATTCCTGGAGTAAGACCTGTAGGTTCGCCTGTAAGCGCTTCGGCAACAAATGCCACCGCCTCAGCCACCGTTAAGGTCGAGAAATCAGGGACACTGCTATCGTGAAGCAGCTCAGACGCTAATTGAGGAGGGACGACAGAGCCGGCACTATCAAGTATGCCACTGAGATTCCAGTTGAAGAACTGGGACAATGTCATTATCAGTATCAGAGCCATGGCCACCCAGAGGATTAGCCCCTGGATTATCTGATTGTAGGTGGTGGCGCGCATACCGCCTATGACAACGTAGGATATGACGATGATGCCTATCACGATAAGGGAGAAGAGATAATCCCACCCCAAAAGAAGCTGCAACAATGCCCCAGCACCGACGAACTGCGGGATGACGTAGAAGGTTGAGATCAGGACAACACTTATCATGGCACTGAAACGCACAGAGCGATTGTTCGTAAACCTCGTTGTTAATGCTTCCGGTGCTGTGAACTTACCTATCTTACGGAGAGGAACGGCCAAGAGAAGGAGAAGAACGATGTAACCGCCGAAATAACCAAGGCCGTCCCAGGCCTTGTCGATTCCGACAACCGCTATCGCACCTGCGACTCCCAAAAAGCTCGCCGCTGAAAGATAATCACCCGTCAGGGCTAGGGCATTCTGCAGCCATGATATCTTTCTCCCTGCAACGTAGAACTCAGCAGCGGTACGAGTATATCTACGAGAGTATATCGCAACCAAGATGGAAATGGCAACGAGAATCACCACTATCGATAATGCAACGTAGTTTGTCAGATCCATCACCTCAGTCGTACTTCCCAGCTATGTAATGGAAGCCCACACCAGTCAGAATGCCTAGAGGGAACAGTGCCATTATCCATAGTACAGCAACTGTGAAACCGCCCGTAACAACAGAGGTTGCCAAGTCCTTGAAGAATGTGTTCAAAATGCCCAAACCGAAATAGGGAATAAGAAACACCAATAAAGCTAGGCCCGATACCCCAAGTCTCCTTCCCAACTTGAGATCGGCAAGAGGTATCCTGGTGATCTTCATCACACGCGCTCTGTCGAGTGAGGGCACTATAAGTCCTTTTGCTAAGGATAATATATCCTCCATCTCATCTGGGTCCCATCCCTTAGTCACGGTAACAGGGTAAGGGGATCGCCGCATAACTCCCTCAGCGACGCTTCCGAGAGCGATACGCTCCCAGCCGCTACGACCCGAGTTTCCTAACACTATCATGTCAGGTTTGATCTCATCAGCGACATGGAGTATTGCCCAGACTATCGGCCCGTCCTCTGCTTGGATTTCCCGAACATCGACGTGTCTGAGTAAACCGTACTCATGGGCAATCTTTGGTCCGTCAGCGATCTGCCCTATGTAACGAGATTCGTCCACATATTCCTCCATACGTTCCAGCACCGTGAGGGGGGTCTTCTCAGGCACTGTGACCACATAGACAGTGGCACCCATCATGGCTGCCATGTCAATGGCCTTCTTTGTGGCAGCAATGGCGGGCATGGAGCCGTCTGTCGCGAGCAGAATCTTCTTCTCACTTAGAATTTCGTTGTTCTTTTCATTTTGTGTCATATATCAACTCCATTCATTTAGTCACCCTATTCCTGCTCAAACAAGATCTGACCATGAAGTCGGGTGCTCTGTCTGCAATTACAAAAGATGCCTTATTTAAAGATAACGTAAATATATTAATTACTAATACGATATAATTATTTTAAACCATTAAATGTAGAATGAATGAAGCTATTTAGGATTTAATTATCAATAAATTTACGAATATCGTACATGGGTGACCGCTGGCGAACATTTACCTTGAACTTTAAGATGAAAATATCAAAGAAAATATCGCTCACTCTGACTGCATGATTTTTATACTTTATCACGATTTAAGCGCAGCTAATGGGCTCGTGGTCTAGGGGTTATGATGACGCCCTTACAAGGCGTAGATCGCCGGTTCAAATCCGGCC
>DUKW01000038.1 GCA_013329105.1 Candidatus Methanomethylophilaceae archaeon
ATGGGCGTCTATGAGTTGCATGATCTTCCACCCATATGGCGTCCAGGCGTTCATTCCCTTCCCCGGGTATCGTTTGTCCGAGAGCTGAGCACGCTCTACGACATCATTGTACCAGTCGGAAAAGTTCTCCTCTTTCTGGATACTGATCACCTTACCATTCTTTTATGGCCTCTGCCACCAACGGTGCCACAGATATATTGGACACTTCATTCTCCAGGGTGTTGCAGCAGAGCAAACTGTCCACCGTGCTCCCTGTCAGACGTTTCAGAGCGTTGTTGGCGAAAACACCATGCGTACAAGCCACACTGATACTGGCCGCACCTTGTTTGTGCAACTCTTCACAGGCTGCAAGGATTGTCCCGCCGGTGGAAATAATGTCATCCACTATCAAGACACTCTTACCGCGACAATCAATCTCAGCAGGTGATATTCGTACCTCGGTACCAGAGATTCGCACCTTTTCCATATGGTCGTATGGGGCGCCTATATAATTGGCAATCATCTTAGCCCTCTCAGAGGCGCCGATGTCCGGTGCCAGGACGAGATCTATACCCCGGCCTTGGAAATATTTTCCTATCGCCGGCGCCGCCTTGACATCCTTGGCCGGGCAGTGGAACCAGCGTAATACAGCTTCTTTGTGGATATCAACAGTGATCACTCTGTCGCAGAGCAGTTCCAGTCTTTGGGCCATGACCTTTGCGCTTTCTGGCTCACCGGGTTTGAATATGCGATCCTGGCGGGCATATCCGTAGTAAGGTATGACACAAGTTATGGATTTGGCACCGAGCCTCTTCACGGCATCCTGAAGAAGAAACATCTCTATGATATTTTCATCAGGGTAGGTGTTCTGTACGATGATGACGTGATCATCCATGAGGTCGTCTTCAATACGGGTGTAACATTCCCCATCGGGAAAACGCGTCGTAGCGGCCTGCACATATTTGCACTCTAATATCATGGCCAATTCTTTGGACATGTCCCTTGACGAAGAACCCCCGACTACTATCATGACGAGTGAATCTTCGTTTGCCTTATAATATCTACTGGATCTAAGGCCTGAGACAGAGCGGGAAAGTTAAAATTCATGCCGCCTCTTTTCATCTCAATGACTGTTAGAGATCATATAGATGATTCCCATCTGTCCCGTTACCTGGAGACTACCGCTAGAGCTTTAGCGACGCTTAGAATCGTCGCTCCGGAGAGATCATTCTCCAGAAAACTAGCCGATGACTTCCTTCTTATGGCCGGATCGTACTATGAAGACGCGCTCCATTTTCGTGACACAGGCGATAAAGTCAATGCTTTTGCATCGGTGAACTACGCTCATGGTTGGTTGGATTGCGGCGCTAGGTTGGGGTTGTTTGATGTAGGTGGCGATGATAGCTTGTTCACGCTTTACGAGTGATCAGCGCATGGCAATACGTGGAACGCGCTCAATGAGCATCCCCCCGATCCACAAAGGCCTCAGTTTCATAGCCAATCCCCGGGCTCTCTCTAGCCTCTCTGGGTGATCTGAGAATATTTCGAAAAGTACATCACCCCTTTCTACTCTTTGGTCCAGCTTCCGTTGCAGAAGCAGTCCACCACCTTTTTCCCCTGGGGCGCCAGTGGCACGTGCTATTGCCACCAGTGCTTTGTTGTCAATAAAATTAACATACCCTCCCCGTACACTTTCAATCTCAACGCTGTAACGTCCCAATGCGATATCTGAGGATTTGATGTCGCCGTTGCCGCCCTGTGCGGCAACTATCTCATGAAACTTCTCCAGGGCCATGCCGCTTTCGAGGATTTTTTTTGCCTCGCCTTCATCCATTCCGGCCATACCTAATATCATCCCTGCTAGGGAGATGGCCTTCTCTTTTACATCATCCAATCCCCTCTCTCCTTCCAGAACCTGGATGCACTCTTTGGCCTCCAGAGATGGACCTATTGAATGTCCTAGCGGCTGTTGAGCATTGGTTGTGGCGCACTCCACTTCGATTCCCAACCTTCTCCCTATGTTTATGAAATCATGAGCGTAGATTTCAGCTTCTTTCGCACTATTCACCTTGGTTCCGGGGCCCATAGGTATGTCGATTACCAGAGAACGGCTGCCAACAGCCAATTTTTTACTCAATATCGATGCCACCATCATCGAACGCGGGTCGATCTTAAGAGGGTATTGAACGTCAATCAGGATGTTATTGACTGGCACCATTCCCATTGCCCCGCCCCAGCTGAACGATCCACCGGTTTTCTCGGCAACGTTTTTCAGTTGATTGGCATCCATGTTTACATCACAGAAGACCTCTACGAAGTCCGCAGTACCGCAGGCACTGCTGATAGCTCTTGATGATGTTTTGGGAATGAGTAATCCAGCAGCGGCAACTATGGAGACGATTATGGGAGTAATCTTGTTTCCGGGCACTCCTCCGACGCTGTGGAAGTCGAAACCCGGTTTATCAAACTCTGCGTGGGAACCAGTCTCGGCCATGGCAATGGCGAGGTTCATAACCTCCTCCTCGCCGAGCCCATTGATCTGTATAGCCGTAAGCCAGGCCGCAATCCCGGTGTGTGAAAGCTTTGATATCATAATGTCATTAATGATAGTCTTAATCTCCGTGTCAGAGAGTGTTTTTCTATCCATAGTCTTCCTTATACAATAAATGGATCTCGGACGGGGGCAGTAACTTATCTCCACCTCCTCCCCCTCTTCTATTCCCAGCTGCATCATCAGGTCGTCAGTCAGTATGGCCTCTCCTGGCCTGACGAGGGTACTGGTTTGGCATGCTACTGCGGTCCTTTTGCTCTTCCCGGCGATGTCTATTAGGTCATTTTTCTGTATGCCTAGGCGGGTGCAGTCGATCTCGTGG
>DUKW01000119.1 GCA_013329105.1 Candidatus Methanomethylophilaceae archaeon
CGGCACTGAGATAGTAAAAAACTACAGCCAGAGTAACCCCTGTGACTAGACCAAACCAAAAACCCCATCCCATTGCAGTGTTCAAAGCTTTATCCATCGCTCCGTCCTCCGAATTTAGACTCGACCTCCGCAACGATCATGTCTACAATCTCAGGGGCTCCGCCTATATAGTTGGCAGGATCCATCAAAGAATCGATCTCCTCATCACTGAGTAAAGATGCCACTATCTCTGTCCTTTTCAAAACCTCGGCCAGGTATTCTCCCTTTGCACTGGCCTCCATAGCTGCCTCCCTCACGATCTCATGTGCCTCCTGGCGGCCTATGCCTTTGGCAGTCAGAGCCATCATGACAGGTTCAGCCATGATCAACCCCTTTGCACTCTCTATGTTCTGGAGCATCCTCTCCCTATCCACATGTATATGCTGGAATACATCTTTCATTTTTACTAGAATATCGTCCACAAGTGTGAATACATGTGGAAGTATGAACCTCTCTGCACTGGAGTTGCTGAGGTCCCTCTCATGCCAGAGAATCTGACTTTCGAACATGGGCGTAACGAATCCGCGTGCGATACGGGCCAATCCGCAGATGTTTTCTGACACGATGGGGTTTTTCTTTTGTGCCATAGTTGAACTGCCAACCTGTTTGCTCACGTCGAAGGACTCACTAACCTCTCCAATCTCCGAACGTTGGAGATTGCGGACTTCGGTGGCAAACCTCTCACAAGATGTGGCTATGTTTGCAAGCAGACATATTAATTCGCTATATCTGTCCCGCCCCACAACCTGTGTCGCAGCAAGCTCATATGTTATTCCAAGATAATCCATAACCATCTCCTGGATCTTCAAAAAGTCATTACCGAGGGCAGCACCGGTCCCTACGGCTCCCGCCATCTTTCCGGCGCATGCCCGTGGGCGGACCTCAATCAATCGATCATGGTGGCGGAGTAGTTCTGATATATATCCAGCTATTTTGAAACCGTATGTTATTGGTATGGCAAACTGTGCATGGGTCCTCCCTACCTGCAGAGTGTTCCTCTCTCTCTTAGCGAGATCAGCAAGAGTAAGGGTAAGGGCTTCGATATCGTCCTGAATTATCTTCATGGCTGCCTTGATCTGCATGGCCGTCGCGGTGTCCACTATGTCATTAGATGTCGCACCGAGATGGACGTATTTTCCCGCCTCACCGCACTGCTCAGAGAGTGCCTTGACCAACGCCATCACATCATGGCGTGTCTCCATCTCTATTTCTTTTACCCGCTCGATACTGACTGCATTGAGATTGGCTTTCTCGATTATCTTCAGGGCAGCTTCTTGGGGTATGTTACCGAGTCTTGCGTGAGCGCGAGCAAGCGCCGCCTCTACATCCATCTGATATTGGAGACGGCTCTGCTCCTCGAATATCGATTTCATCTCCATTCGGCCATACCGAAAGTCAAGTGGACAGAGATTACTCATGGTCACGGTTTCTGATTAGGAATTCAATATAAATAGTATTGCCGAATAAAGATCATCTGGCCTCATTGATTTTGTTCTATTGGCCTAAAGAAAGTCGGAAAAACGTCTGGGGGAACAAAAATTTCGTAGAAAATGTTATAAATAACATGCTTTATGTCCAAGCGTTGGCGGTCCTTCTTTTATATAGGGGCTGTACAAGACTGAGCGTGGACTTATGACCGAACTCTTGGAGGAGCTTGAACAAAAGCGAAATTTAGCCAATAATGACGCTGAGAAACATAGGCGTTTGAGAGATGAGCTCAACAAACAGACCAAAGAATGGGTAACTAAGAGGGATTCCCTTAATTCCCAAGTACGTGAACTCGTCGATGAGGCAGCAAAACACCGCGACTTACGGGATGAGCTGAACGAAAAAGTCCGTGAAGCCAAAGACCGCAGGGATGAGTGGAATAAAAAGGTGAGCGAGCTTAACGAACTCGTCAATAAACTCCGTGCTGAGCAGCCTAAAGACAAAGGACCATCTCTTAAGAAGCTTAAGAAGGAGCTAAACGATCTTGAGTTTAGGCATATGACCTCCTCCCTCTCCAAAGAAAAGGAGCAGGAGCTCATTGAACTGATGAAAAAACTTGTAAGACAGATCGAAGAAAAGGAGAAAGAGATCTCTGAAGATAGTGAACTTGGTTCAGCCGTTGCCGAACTGCGTGAGGCAAGAGAGCAAGCAGAATTTTATCACCGTCAAGTTTCTGAGTACGCGGAAAAGGCCCAAGAGCAACACGATATGATGATAAACCTTTACGATCAGGCGGACAAACTTCGCAAAGAGGCTGATGCAGCACAGGAAAAGTTCATCGAGACCAAGCTTCTAGCCGATGAGGAGCATCGGAAACATATCGAGATGATAAAGCAGGTCCACGATTACGATAAGATGATCAGCGGACTTAGGCAGAAACAGAAAAAGGCCAAGAAAAAGAAAGAGGAGTCCGCGGTAATGAAAGAAGCTGAGAGCATCTTCGACAAGTTCAAGGCTGGAGAGAAACTCAGCACCGAAGACCTGATGACCCTTCAGAAATCCGGATATCTTTAAAGATCGCTTCGGATTCAAACGCAAAACAACTTACTTAATTTCCATACATTAAGAAACGTTATATACACCCCCCACAATTAAGTATTGTGGGAGAAGGGGCCAGTCTGTAGAGTGCATCCCATCCCTTCTAAAGAACTGGCCCTCTTCCCGCTTCCCTTTAAATCTTTATATTAGCTCAGGGTTTTGAAGGATAAGGGTGCAGTAATGGTTCTAGAAGAATTGGGGAAATCACTCCGCAAAGCACTGGGACGCATAACGGACGCCAGCAGTGTCGATGAGGATCTTATAAAAGAAGTATCAAAAGACCTCCAGCGTGCATTGCTGCAGGCCGATGTGAATGTGCAGCTCGTCCTCAGCATCACCAAACGGGTAGAGGAGCGTGCTTTGCAGGAGCGGCCGCCTCCGGGCATGAGTGTAAAGGAGCACGTCATCAAAACGATATACGAAGAGCTTGTGGCTGTCCTTGACAAGGGAGAGCCCTTGCCAATGCGCAGCCAACGGATTATGCTGGTAGGTCTATATGGCCAGGGGAAGACTACTACTGCTGGTAAGCTTGCCTGGCAATGCTCCAAGAAAGGTTTCAAAGTCGGACTCATAGCTGCTGATGTGCACCGTCCTGCAGCCTACGAACAATTACTCCAGCTTGGAGAGAAGGTGGGCGTCGATGTTTACGGTGAGCCTGGAAAAAAAGATGCCCCAGGCATCGTCGAGAGGGGCCTTCACAAATTCAAAGACAAAAACGTCATAATAATCGATACCTCTGGGCGACATGCTTTGGAAGAAGATCTCATACAAGAGCTGAAGGATGTCGCTGCTGTGGCTAAGCCGGATGAAAAACTTCTGGTCCTTGACTCTCAGGTAGGTCAGCAGGCTGGGGTACAGGCTGCTGCCTTTCATGACGCCGTGGGTGTGACAGGCGTCGTACTCACCAAAATGGATGGGACCGCCAAGGGAGGCGGCGCACTGTCCGCTGTAGCGCAAACGAGGGCGCGCATAGTTTATATTGGCGTAGGTGAACAGATCCGTGATCTGGAGCCTTTCAATGCCAATCGCTTTATATCCCGATTATTGGGCATGGGCGACCTGCAAGCCCTCATGGACCTAGCCAAAGAAAGTGTCACCGATGTGGACGTGGAGGAAACCTCCCGCAATATCATGTCCGGAAGGTTCACCCTTAAAGACATGTATAATCAAATGGAAGCGGTCAATAAAATGGGTCCACTGAAAAAAATCATGTCGATGATACCGGGTTTCGGCAACGTCGAGGAGAAGATGGATCTTGAGAACTCACAGAAGAGACTGCGTAAATACAAGGTCATAATGGACTCCATGACCGAGGAGGAGATGGAAGACCCACGTATAATAAAGGCCTCGAGGGTCAAACGCATAGCCATTGGCGCAGGCGTCAGTAGTAGCGACGTAAGAGAACTTATCAAACAATACAACCAAAGCAAAAAAATGATGAAGGAGCTTATGGGCAACCGCAAGATGAGAAAACAGCTCATGAAACAAATGCAAAGCGGTGATATGGGGTTATGAGATGAGGCGTTTTGTCATAATCGGCCACCGCGCTGATACCACAGGTAACTTCAAGCTAGATGATGTCTGTGGCGGCGCGGGACGCCTTGATGTACTGATCCGCTGCGTCAATTCCGCATTCTTTCTCTCTCACTCCATACGCCGTGATGTGGAGGTATTCCTTATTCTACAAGGTGGAGAGGATGCCCCTAAAACGATCCGTTTTTGTGGGGATGAGCTGCGCTATCTAAATCCTGATGAACGCAGCACAGCATCCCTGATTCGCAACGCTCTTCTAAAAAAGGTAGCCGAAAAAGAAATACGAGCGTCCCCCGGCATATACGTTTCGCGCAAAAGTTTCGAAGAAATACTGGTTGACCTTGCAAAAGGAGGTGAACTCCTATATCTTAAAGAGAACGGAAAAGATATTCGTGATGTGCGATTAGAAGGCGATCTGATCTTTGTACTAGGTGACGATAGAGACCTTAGCAAAGAGGAAGAGCGTATACTCTCCGTACATGCCAGTGAGACTTTGTCGCTTGGCCCTGCCTCCTATCATTCCGATCATTGCATAACTCTTGTAAACAATGAGCTAGATCGGCGGGGTTTATGAGGAAAAATGATTTTATCCTTTTTCGCTATTGTCACAACAATGGTTGAGAAAATACCCCAGCACCGTCATTGTGAAAATTGCGGAAAGGCCTTTATAGGCGAGGGCAAATTCTGCGGTGAATCCTGCCAAGGGGAAAAGGAAAACAAACTCAAGGTTAAAAAACGCCAGCTCATGATCATATGGCTGATATCAGCTGCGGTGATAATAGGGGCACTCCTGACGGTGATACTATGAGGGTTGCTCTCGGAGGTACTTTCAACGTTCTGCATGCTGGACATATGGCACTCTTCGACAAAGCCTTTCAGATAGCCGATCATCTATTGATAGGTATATGCTCTGATGAGTTTGCATCACAAAATCGTGGTAAAGTTAATCCGCTGAGCCGTCGCATTGAGGCCGTAAAGGAGGTCCTTGACCGTTGGGGCGGCTCTTATGAAATCGTCGTGATCGATGATCCTTTCGGCCCGGCTGCGGAGATGAATGATCTCGACGCCATAGTCGTCTCTGAGGAGACTGAGGGCAACGCCCACATAATAAATGAGATGAGGCTCAGCAAAGGCCTTTACCCCCTGAAAATAAAGACCGTACCCATGTTGACGGATGAAAAGGGAGAGAAGATTAGTTCAACCACGTTGCTCTCCTCTTTTAGAAAAAAGATAGGTGTTGGCTCCGAGAATCCTGTCAAACTGAGAGCGGTGAAGGCTGTTCTGGAGCGCTTATTCGTAAGCGTAGATGTCCTCCCTGTACCTGTAGACAATAGTGTAGGGGAACAACCCATGGGCGAGCGAATTAGAGAGGGAGCGTACAATAGAGCCATCGCTGCCCTAATGGATAATGATTTTGGAGTGGGCATAGAAGCCGGCGTCTTCGAAATGGAGGACGGTCTCTATGACGTCCAATGGTGCGCGATCGTTGATCAAGATGGCAACATAAGTTACGGAGCCGGACCGGCCTTCCGTTATCCCGATCGAATAGCAGAGGCTATACGTAATGGACTCAGCGTAGGAAAAGCCTTCCCCAAGGTCTACGGCACAGAGAGATTGGGTCGCTCAGAAGGAGCCATAGGTTTCCTTACCGATGGCCTTCTTAATCGTCAGAAATTGACCGAACA
>DUKW01000068.1 GCA_013329105.1 Candidatus Methanomethylophilaceae archaeon
CCTTCAAGCACCCTTTTCAATTCTTCTATCGTGGGTGTTAGCTCTTCAATGTCCATTGTAATCGCCTTGATTGTAAGGTAACTGTGCATCAATAAAGGATTTCCTGTTATAAGCAGTATAGGGTTTTGTGAATAATTGCTCTCTCTTGATTACATGTGCGGAGGAAAAGAGAGATCTTGAGGTAATGGATGACTTGAAAGGTGTCATACTAACTTCTTTGCGCTTGCCCCAACCGATCATCAGAATATGATGGTGTTGATCTTTTTGTTCCTATGTGGTCGCTCCATCTTGTGCATCACAGTCTTGAGTGCCAATGACTTTTCTTCATAAGTTACCAAATTATCTTATCTGTGCTTCTATTGTACAGTTATGCAACTCTTTTTCATTCAGGAGAGTCATCAACAGAGAACAGTCGTAGAACGGCCACGAATGGGAGTTAGGCCCAGCTTCAAGCAGCGTCAAATGTATTTATAGAGTATTGCTGATGGATGTAAGGAGAGAGGGAATGGACGGTCTGATAGATTTTTTGGCTGATACGACTGACCCCCTTCTGTATTCCATCCTCTTATTTCTCTATTCCATAGCGGCCACTGTTGCCTTACCTATACCTGTGGAGGCGGCCCTCTTCTTTAATCTTAATCAGAATGTGTTCTCAAAGGCACTGATGGTGGCGATGGGAAAGGCCATCGGCTCGGTGGCGGTCCTGTGGATAGGCGGCGGGATAGGGGGTTTGATGGAAAGCCGCCTGATGACGAATAATCTATCTAAACTTGTAATCAATTTCTGCAAATGGTTGGTGTTCAAATTCCATTACATCGGGTTATACATCATACTTAGCATACCTCTGATGGTGGACACTGTTCCTCTCTATCTCTTCTCCATATTCAACGAGAAGGGGCTGATGCGCCCCAAACCCTTCGCCTACGTGAACTTCATGGCTGCCATTAATAGGGTTCTCATAATAATGATTGTATTCGAGATATGGGGAATACAGATAGCAGCCTAATGACCGAAACTTTAAATCAAGAATTGCCATGTTATTATATGGTTCCTAAAGAGCGCGTCGATGAGATTCTAGCCGAATATAATCCGGACGAGATAGTCATAGCTACGCTCACCTCTCATTCTTCTCTGCAAATATTTCACGGTGCTCGCAAAATGGGATTCAAGACAATGGGTATAACCGTCAATCATGATACCCGTTACTTTGATGCCTTTCCCTTGGCGAAACCAGACGAGTTCGTGAAGATGAAGGATTTCGATGAGATCTTCGATCGCTCCGGGGAATTTGCGGACAAGAACGTCGTCTTGATACCCCATGGTTCTTTCGTTGAGTATATGGGGGCGAAGAGATTCCAGGAACTGGATATACCGGTTTACGGGAACCGCGCCGTGCTCCAGTGGGAATCTGACCGTGATATGGAAAGGCAGTGGATCACCTCTGCTGGGGTGCCTATGCCGCGAATCATAAATGACGCTCGTGATATCGACCAGCCCGTACTTGTGAAGTACCATGGTGCCAAGGGAGGTCGAGGCTTCTTTGTGGCCAAAGACTACGCTGAGTTCAAGATGGGTATAGACCACACGCAGCCGTACACTATACAGGAGTACGTCCTGGGAACAAGGTACTACCTACACTTTTTCTATTCGCCGCTGAGCAGTGAAGGATACAAGGTTCGCGATGGCAGCCTGGAGCTGATGTCTATCGATCGTCGTGACGAGAGCAACATCGACGAGATGTACAAGCTGGGCTCTCAAGAAGATATGAAGCGCCAGGGACTTTTTCCTTCTTTCGTGGTGACTGGCAACGTCCCCGTGGTGATACGCGAATCCCTTTTGCCGAAAGTCTTTAACATGGCGGAAAACGTGGTCAAGAGATCCTACGAGCTATTCGGTGGAATATGGGGCCCGTTCTGTTTGGAGTCCATAGTCACCGATAAGCTAGAGATAAAGGTGTTCGAGATTTCTTCGCGCATTGTGGCGGGGACTAACCCCTTCATATCAGGCTCACCTTATGCCGACATGATATATCCCGGTATGAGTACCGGCGCCCGGATCGCCATGGAGATAAAGAATGCGGCCGAGACGGATCGGCTGGGAGAAATACTCACATAAAAAGATATGTGAAAAAAATTGGATGTTTAGTAACCGCGCTCGGCGAGTCTCTGAGACGGCTCAACGCTGTCGGCTTGTATACCGCGCATGGCGTCGCCCAACCCCTTTGAGACCTCCGCTATGACCGCAGGGTCGTCGTAGTGGCTAACAGCCTCTACTATCGCTCTGGCTCTCATCTCTGGATCGGAGGATTTGAATATCCCAGAGCCTACGAACACGCCGTCGGACCCCATTTGCATCATCATCGCCGCATCCGCCGGGGTGGCAATTCCGCCGGCGGCGAAATTGATTACAGGCAGCCTCTGCAGTTCTGCAACCTCTTTTACCAGCTCAAAAGGGGCTTCCATATCGCGAGCGAAGGCTCTCATCTCTTCATAATCCATTCCTCTCAGTGTATGGATGGCCTCGGTGATGTCACGTTGGTGACGCACCGCCTCCACCACATCACCATTGCCGGCCTCCCCCTTGGTTCTTACCCTCGCTGCGCCTTCGTCTTT
>DUKW01000103.1 GCA_013329105.1 Candidatus Methanomethylophilaceae archaeon
CTCGGCCACCGGTGGAGCGATCATGATCCTTAGGATTGATGATGTGATCGCTGCGCGCAGCACTCCTGCCCCGGCCGGTCCACCCGGCTCTGGGATGGATGACT
Organism: Candidatus Methanomethylophilaceae archaeon; assembly: GCA_013329105.1. Taxonomy (GTDB): domain Archaea; phylum Thermoplasmatota; class Thermoplasmata; order Methanomassiliicoccales; family Methanomethylophilaceae; genus UBA9915; species UBA9915 sp9915u. The sequence continues at coordinate 105 of DUKW01000103.1, forward strand.
TCGAGGAGTAAGCCAAACAGGGGGTAGACCCCCCTTATTCTTTATTTAATTTCATAAAGAAGATTGAGGCGATAACATGACCGACGTGTCTCAAGAAAAACAAAGCCCGGACCATGCTGAAGATAAGACCTCTGAGGAAGGGCAGAGGGAAGAGATCGAATTAAGCGATGGGGATCTTGAGACAGAATTAGCCGAAGCGGAAGCTAGAGCCGCTGAGTATCTGGACTTAGCCAAACGCATTCAGGCTGATTATGATAATTATCGTAAACGCGTACAGAAAGAAATGGAGGAGTTCCGCAAGTTTGCCACCGAGGGCATACTTCTGGAACTCTTGGATATTTTGGATGATTTTGAGCGGGCCCTTCAAGTTGAAGATAAAGGAGAGGCCTTTGTAGAAGGAGTCCGTAAAATATATCAGAATCTCAAGAGGCTGTTAGAATCGAAGGGTATAAAGGAAATACCCACGGACGGGCGTTTCGATCCTAGGCTGCATGATTGTCTACTTACCTGTGAGGGGGATGAAGACGGCAAGATTGAAGAAGTATACCAGAAGGGATATTTCCTCGGGCCTAGGGTACTCCGATGTGCGAAGGTAAAGGTAACCTCTGTACAAAAGACAAAGGAAGGAGAGAAGATCTCCATAGAAGAAGAAGGTGATTGATATGTCACGCATAATTGGAATTGATTTGGGAACCACCAACTCCGCCGCCGCTGTGATGGAAGGCAGCAGGCCGACGATGATACCTAGTGCCGAAGGGACCAGTATAGGTGGAAAGGCATTCCCATCATATGTGGCCTTCACAGAGGACGGTCAGCTATTGGTAGGGGAGCCAGCTCGCCGTCAGGCAGTCACAAACCCGGAAGGCACTATAAAGAACATCAAACGAAAGATGGGGACCGACTATAAGGTCAAAATCAGAGGTAAAGAATATACACCTCAGCAGATCTCCGCTTTCATACTACAGAAGATCAAAGCTGATGCCGAGGCCTATCTGGGTGAGAAGGTAGAAAAGGCGGTTATTACCGTTCCAGCATATTTCAACGACAACCAGCGACAGGCCACGAAAGATGCCGGTGCGATAGCGGGTCTTGAGGTAGTGAGGATAATCAACGAACCTACCGCCGCCGCTCTGGCTTATGGGCTGGACAGAGGGTCAGAGGAAGAGAAGATTATGGTCTTTGATTTCGGAGGCGGCACACTGGATGTGACTATAATGGAATTCAGTGAGGGTGTCTTTGAAGTCCTTAGCACAAGTGGAGACACCAATCTGGGCGGATCGGATATGGATGAGGCCCTAGCGAAATATGTCATGGACAACTTTAAAAAAGAGACAGGTATCGACCTCTCAGAGGATAAGATGGCTATGTGGAGGGTTCGTGAGGCATGCGAGAAGGCCAAGATAGAACTCTCTACGACGCAGGATACGGAGATAAATCTTCCGTTCATAACTGCCGATAAATCCGGTCCTAAGCACCTAACCCAGAGGATCACTCGCGCCAAGCTGGAAGAGCTTGTCTATCCCATCGTGGAGAGGTGTCGGGGGCCGATGGATACCGCCATTAAGGATTCTGGATTGAAGTATGATGACATAAAACGAATAATACTCGTCGGCGGTCCGACACGTATGCCCATTGTACAGAAGTTTGTGGAAGGTATAGTGGGTCCTAAGATCCAGAGGGGCATCGATCCGATGGAATGTGTTGCGATGGGTGCGGCTATACAGGGAGCCGTTATAGCTGGTGAAGTTAAGGATGTGCTCTTGTTGGACGTTACGCCGCTCTCTCTGGGTATAGAAACCCTTGGTGGTGTAACCACTAAACTTATCGAAAGGAATACGACCATACCCACAAGAAAGAGTCAGATATTCACCACAGCTGCTGACAATCAGACATCTGTGGAGATTCATGTGGTGCAGGGAGAGAGAGAAATGGCTGCAGACAACACCTCTCTGGGCCGCTTCATACTCGATGGCATACCCCCTGCTCCGCGCGGTGTACCCCAGATAGAAGTGACCTTTGACATCGATGCCAATGGCATCCTGAATGTTTCCGCTAAGGATAAAGGTACGGGTAGGGAGCAAAGGATCACTATCACTGCCTCCACCAAGCTATCTAAAGAGGAGATAGACAAGATGATAAAAGAGGCAGAGGCTTATGCCGCAGAGGATCGTGCCCGTAGGGAAAAGGTAGAGGCTATCAACCAGGCTGACAGTACCATCTATACCACGCGCCGTTCGTTGGAGGAGCTGGGAGACAGAGTCAGTTCCGATGAGAGGAAGGCGGTAGAGAAGGCTATTGAGGAACTTGAGAAGGCTAAGGAGGAGGGGGACATCCCAAAGATCAAGGAAAAGACCGAGGCCCTCTTCAAGGCTATGGCACCCATCTCTCAACGGATCTACAGTGAGGCAGCAAAAGATCAGCCAACATCTGAGAAGAAAGATGATGGTGAAGACTTCGTCGATGCTGAATATAAGATCGTGGACGATGATGAGTAGATAATATGCCTGAAGACTACTACGAGATCCTCGGGTTGGATCGTAACGCTAGCAAAGACGAGATAAAAAAGGCCTACCGCAGATTGGCCCGCCAGTATCACCCCGATGTGACAACAGAAGACAAAAAGTTCGCAGAGGAGAAATTCAAGGCCATATCAGAGGCTTACGAGGTACTAGTCGATGATGAGAAGCGTAGGCTCTATGATCAGTATGGCCATGCGGGACTCTCGGGGCAGTTCAGCGGGGGCTCTTTCACTTGGGACGACTTCTCCCATTTCGAAGACCTGCGGGATATTTTCTCAGGCCTTGGAGGGTTCGGAGACATATTCGATATGTTCTTCGGTGGCCCGCATCAGCGCCGTGAACCCAAAGGAGCGAGACAGGGTGAATCGCTGCGTTACGATATAGAGGTCAACTTAGAGGATCTGTTAGAAGGTCTTAGCAAGGAGATTACCATCCCACATAGTGTCGAATGCCCCTCCTGCCATGGTACAGGTGGTAAAGGAGGTGAGATACAGACCTGCAGTGAATGTGGCGGTTCAGGGCAGGTTCAATCGGTTCGTAGTTCCGGATTCGGTCGCTTCGTTTCCGTTTCCGTGTGTCCAAAGTGCGGCGGAGAGGGGCAGACTTATAAGGAGCGTTGCCCCGATTGCAATGGCAGTGGGCGCGTCAAAAAGAGTTCCAAAATTACAGTCAACATTCCGCCTGGGGTGGAGGACGGAGCTCGTTTGCGTATTCCTGGTGCAGGCGACGCAGGGTTTCGCGGCGGGCCGCCGGGAGATCTATTCGTCGTTGTTCATGTGAAACCTCACGAGACCTTTCGCCGTGAGGGTACCAACCTTTGGGTGGACCTTGTCACAAGTTATCCCAAGCTTGCTTTAGGCTCAGAAGAGGAGGTACCGATAATAGACGGCGGTAAGGCCAAGCTGAAGATCCCTCCAGGTACACAGGTGGACACGGTTTTGCGTATGCCCGGTCATGGGCTTCCTCCCATGGGAGGAGGACCGCGCGGGGATCAGCTTGTCCGTGTGCGTATACATGTACCTAAGAAGCTCAGTGCCGAAGAGAAGAATCTTCTGCGAAAACTGGGTGGTTTGGAAGCTCATAAAGGAGGAAGCATCTTTGGAAATTTGTTCCGTAGATGAGCGGCAAAAACGTTTTCTCTCTCTTTTTCCTATGATACAATAATGGAAGGTGTAATAGGCATAGCCACAGAGGACTTCGCTCTGTTCCATGATTTGGTTCGTTTAATGCGTGAACGCGGTCAACGCTTTGTTTCGTTGCGGGTAGGAGATCCTGTTCCATCCATAGTGTCTGTGCTGATATGCTCTCCTGGCGAGCGACACACAGAGTTCCCGCGTGTAGTGAAGGAGAGGGATGCTGAGATGGCAGTGATCAAAGCACTGAGTATAATGCATAAACGCAGGGGGCGCTCAGTGGTGATGGGTATCGATCCAGGAGAACATCCTGGATATGCGTTGATGCTCGATGGAACTTTGTTAATGTCAGGTACCGCTAACTCTCCAGAAGATCTTGTGCATATCTTTGACAATGTACTGCGAGGTCTGGGGCCGGAGAACATCATCTTACGTATCGGACACGGTGATCCCGTGAACCGTGACCGGGCCATCAGAGCCCTATGGCATTATGTGGATGAGGTCCAAGTGGTGGATGAGAGATCTACAAGCGGAAAGACCCCCTCCGATCATGTTGTAGCGGCAAAGACGATTGCCTCAAATGCGGGGGAACGGTTGTCGTCGTTGCCCAAAGTAAGCTCCTCGAAAGGAGGGCTGAGGAACATAAAGCGCATCAGCCGCTGTGTAAGCGGTAACATAACGATATCTTCCAGGCTTGCGGAAGAGGTGGCACAAGGAAGACTGAGTATGGATGAAGCCATAAAAGTCCAGCGTCTCAGAAACGGATCCTAAACCCTTCATGTCACGTGTGACGGCCTATATTGGTCATAGCCAACCTATCACGGATATCATTTATAGGCACGTTGCAGTAGCAAAGGGTACCTTTCATTGTTAATTCGTTTTTCTCATCACCCTTCTTGATAATCGTTT
>DUKW01000138.1 GCA_013329105.1 Candidatus Methanomethylophilaceae archaeon
ATCATATGATAACGTTTGTCTAGATCCCATTTTAAGGCCCTTGGTCTAGTATTTACATGTATTCACAGCATTCCGTAACGGGCCTGCCCCCTTTCCATCAATGTTCCGAGTCCTGGGGTAACCGGTCCTTTGAGTGAAGGTATGCTGCCCCTTATTTTAGAACTTTTATACAAACGGTGAGCGTCTTTGAGTGAATCCGTCCTGTGAACAGGTGCTCCTGAGAACCAGTAAGCATTGAGCATTTCTGAGACTGTCAATGGTGTCCACGCTGCGAATGCATAAATCTCAAGGACGTATGCGACGGAATCCCAGAAGCTCGATACCTTTTTCACCCACCATAGAAAACATTATCTCTTTCTTCACACCGTGTGCCAGACGGACTGCGCGAGAGATTTCCGGCCAGGATGTGCCTTTATCCGAAGATGTAGCGTGTACCAGATATCGAGCGTGGCATTTATCGGGGTCGTCCTCATACATTCGGAAATGAGTACCGTACTTGAAACCCGTTTTAACGATAAGGCCTTGGTCACGAAGATGAAAATAAGTGTCTTTTCTAAGAGAGAATTCGTCCTGGAATGCCTCTCCAAAGGCCAATATGTCCTCGAATGTCATAGGACCATCGACCGAGCTGACTTCCAGCGCCCCTTTGGAGATGAGGTATGCGCTTTCAATGATGGATAGCTGCAGAACGTTTCCCATTTTCTTGCCGAACATGCCTGCTGCCATGAGCACCTCTGCCTGCTCACTATCAAAAACGAATACACGGTCTTGAATGAGCGATCCCTGACACAGTTCATCGGGTATCGACATGTCACATTTTGAACGAGGTACACGATAACTCACCGCGTAGTATGTTATGTCCCCTTCCTCGTCTACAACAGCATAGACCAGCTCACGGCCGTTGCCCTTGAGAGTGGATAAAAGACGGAAGAACTCCGTTATGTCGAACTTCGATCTCTCTGAGACTGCCTTTACCCAGTATTTCTCGCTACTGCGTGCCGGCGTCTCCCCCCGGGGATAGACACGGAGATCGTAGTCACCGACGTTTGGTTTGACGACAAACCCGCGGCCGCGCAGCTCAGAATAGACCAGATATTTAATGTCAAATTCTTGTACCAGGGCGGCAGATCGATGGAATATTTCAGGGAACTGCAGTCGATGCCCTTCCCTAAAAACCTCCAGGCGGCCCAGCTGCGTGAGGAATGTTGCCTCTATCAAGTCCAGCTCCAATCCCCCTCCAGAGAGGGGATATCCGAAGCTGCCGCGGTTGTGAAGCTGACTGCCCTCCTTTTGGTCCCTCACCACCACGGTATCGTCATACATTTCCCCAGACATGGCACTCTGTACATCGCTTGAATATAAATTGCTTATCTTCAGCTTTTATGATCTCAGTCACTGGTGGCTACAGGGAAATATTATCTTCAAGCTCACCTTTACGGTGAGCATGAAGAAGGTGATAATGAACCACGGTGCTGGCGGCGAGCTCATGCAGGAGTTTATCTCAAAGCATGTGATATCACATCTCACGAGCACCTCCTCCGAAGTCCCCTTAGAGGCGCTGGACGACTCTGCTGTTGTGGACGGCATCGTATTCACCACTGACGGGCACACCGTCAACCCACTGTTCTTTCCAGGCGGAGACATAGGCTCCCTTGCTATCGCCGGCACCGTCAACGATTTGTCGGTCATCGGAGGTGAGGCGCTGGCTCTCTCCTCCGCCCTCATTATCGAAGAGGGGCTGGAGCTGGAGACCGTCGATGCTGTGATGAGCAGCATGGCTACCACTAGTCGGGCCTGCGGCGTCCCGGTGGTCACCGGGGATACCAAAGTGATGGAAGCAGGTAGTATCGACAAGATGGTTATTGTCAGCTCTGGGATAGGCAGACGCTCTCCCTATTTAGACGAAAATCTGGAGCGCGCCTCCCGCATCCGCGAGTTGAGATCACACTGGCTGACCGATAATAACGTCGCCGACGGCGACGCTATTATTGTCAGCGGCAATATGGGGGATCACGGCGTGGCGTTGCTGTCGTTCAGAGAGGGATATGGCTTTGAAGCTGAGGTCAGCAGCGATATAGCGCCTCTTAACAAGATGATGAGTTCTGTACTAAAGGCCGGGGGGGTCGTCAGTGCCAAAGATCCCACCCGCGGAGGACTGGCCAACTGCCTCAACGAATGGTCTTCGAAATCGGGAGTGGGCATTGAGCTCGATGGCCCTTCGATACCTGTGAGCGAGCCTGTGCTAAATGCCTGCGAGCTTTTAGGAATGGATCCCTTGAGCATTGGCAATGAGGGGAAAGTGGTGATTGCTTGCGTGCCGGAGGCTGCCGATGATGTGCTCGCAGCTCTGCGCTCTCATCCGGAGGGGAGGAACGCTGCACTGATTGGATATGCCACCGACCGATATGACCGTGTGGTCATCAGGACGGAGGTGGGCGGAAGGCGTGTATTGGAAACCCCTGCAGGCGACCCTGTACCACGCATCTGCTGATCACAACAGCCTTTCGATGAGCATACTGAGTACGAAAACAATGATACCTACGACAGCCATGCGCACCCCGTAGAGCGCCGGATGATCGCGGGAGCCCATGCGTCCCATCAGCAAGCCGGTGACGAAGAGTACCATTATAGTCGCGCCTATCGCCAACCAGCTAGCTATCTCGAGATCGGTTACCAACAACAGGGGCAGTAATGTCACAGTGGCAGCCAGCCATGGCGCAAGAGCGGCTATCAGCACCGTGATCAAGGTGCTGAGCCGGGACGTCTTCTCAATGGAGCTCTTATCCAGTTTACGGAGCATCGCCCGTTCGATCTCCAGTATCTTGATACGTTTTTCGAGATTCTCTGCCTCATAAACGGAGAACATGGTGGAAATACTCAGCGCCAGACAGCTGGTTATGATTGTCAAAATGGCTATGCGGTTATCGCCGCCTCCTACCATTGCCGTACCTATGATGACACCGAGAACGACACAGGTAGAGTCGAAAACTGTGTTGATGAAGTAACGTCGTATCGCCGGCAGGGGGTCAGGCATTCGCAGGGCCTTGGTGATGGAATCGTAGCGGGACTCCCCCAGGACCTTCTTTCCTATCACGGCACGTAAACTTTCGTTGCGGCCATTAGACATTTTGATGCTTATCTCCGAGTCCTCATCAAAAAAGGACTCTTCCCTGTAAATGATACTTGCTCTAAGTATACCTTTCGATTCCGCGACGGGGTTGCCGGGCCGTAGGGCTTGCTTTTAGGTAATCATCTAACCATGTCGCCCGGGGGTTGCGCGGTAAAACAAGGAACCTACCGGCATCTTTTCTATCGGCTGCCTGATGGTACTTCATGTACACATTTTCTTCGTCTATAGCAAGAACCTCCACCTTTCCGCTGCGGTGAGAGATTACATATCTGACCCGCTTTGCCAATCCTGAGCAGGAGTTCTTCGCCTCCTCTATGATACGGTATGACTCCTCTACAGGCACCACGAAATGCCTGTTGCCCACGGCGGGGCGGCATTGAAACACATAGTAGGGCGCCACACCGATATATGATAGCCTGTTCAGGAGCTCGGAGAGAGTACGAGGATCTGCGTTGACGTTGCGAAGAAGGGGCGTCTGGTTGTTAAGCAGCGCCCCTGCGTTTTTAAGGAGACTCACCGCCTCTATTGAGACTTCATTGATCTCCCGGGGGTGGGTGAAGTGAGTCATCACATAGATGCTGCTCTCATCATCCATATGCTCTGCTAGGACCTCTGACAGCTGAGGGTCGTCGATGATACGGTATGGGTTGACCGCTGGCACCTTTGAGCCTATGCGGATTATCTGCACATGGTCGATTTCTCTCAGTTTTGAAAGCAAGTGATCCAGTTTGCTTGTACTGAGCATTAGAGGATCGCCGCCTGTAAGAAGGACGTTGTTGATCTCGGGATGTTCGGAGATGTACTCTAGTGCCTTGTCCAAATCCACCAATGTCTCCTTGCGCTTTTCTAGGAATATTCGTTTGCGGAAACAGTAACGGCAAATACCGGCACATGTGCCGCTAACTAGCAGCACAGCTGTCTGCTCGTACTTATGCTCCAAACCGGGCATTACGGTGTAATCGCTCTCTTGCGAGGGATCAAGGCTGCCCCAGTTATCCAACTCCGGATTGCTAGGTATGGCGATGAAACGCAAAGGATCCATTGGATTTGTCCAATCGATCAAGGATAAGTAATAATCAGTGGTTCGGAAGGGAAAACGCTCCGCTACAGCGACAATCTCCTCCCTCTCCTCGTCGCTGATTGTTGATATGTCATCAATGTTTCTAACGTAGATCCTCAGCCCTCCTTTTTTCTACTATCAATAAAAAGTAACGCTATCATATTTAATAAAAACGGACTCCACACTAATTTGCTATTTATATCTCTACAATCAAAGTCAGCATGAACGCCTTTTTAGAAGCACTAAGAACGAAGACATTATCACCATCGCCGTGTCCTTTCAACAATCTATTTAACAGATTTACGTATAGCGGCAAACAGAGCCACGGAGAGTCCCTATGGTCATATTCAAACCGTTCCCCGGATACAGGCCCGTCCTGAAGGACGGAGAAAGCATCGACGACCGTATCTCACCCCCGTACGATGTCATATCTCCCGAAGAGTTACGTAAATTGCAGTCCCGTCCAGGGAATGTCACACGTATAACCCTGCGGTCGGTAGACGGCAACTACCACGAGGCACGCAAGGAGCTTGATTCTTGGATATCGGAGGGGCTTCTGCAGCGTGATGACGACTGCTTCTATCTTTACGAACAGGCATTCAAGGTAAGCGAGAAGGAATATCTCCGTTCAGGCATCGTTGGTGTCCTCAAAACAGAACCGTACTCCGAAGGGAACATCATACCCCATGAGGAAACTTTCCCTAAAGTGAAGGAGGACCGCCTTAAACTGCTACGAGACACGGAGACGCATTGCGAGTCGATATTCGGGATATCGGAAGGATTGGACGAGGAGCTTCAGAGAGACATCGCTGCCGTGGCCGAACCGGTATATGAGACCGTTGACAATAACGGCGTCACGCACCGACTGTCGCTGATACGCGACGACGGAGTGAAAAAGCGCATCGAGGATGCGCTGAGGACACAGCGCATACTCATAGCCGACGGACATCACCGTTTTGAGACCGCGTGCAGCTATGGAGAGGAAAACCCCGATAAAGAGAGCAAACAGTACGTCCTAGCCACACTCGTGGCCAGCAATGATCCGGGCCTGGTGGTCTGGCCCACCCATCGCCTTATACGCTGCAGGGACTTCCAGGAAGAACCCTTTATCTCCTCTCTCAATGAAGAACTAGAGACGATCGAGTGCGATGGTATCAAAGACATGGAGTATCAGATGTCGCAGGGAGCAGACATAGGCATTATCTTACGCTCTGGCAGGACCTTCGTGGCCTATGTGCCTGAGGAAGACGACCCCCTGCGCTCCCTGGACACTTATGTGGCCCAGGAGCGTATCATGAATGGTATACTCGGCCGCGATAACATCGATGTCGACTACGAAGCGTCGCTGAAAAAGGCAGAAGAGCGTATGAAGACTGAGGACTATGACTTAGCAATAGTCTTCAACCCTCCACGTATGGAGAAAATCTGGTCCGTTTCCCTTCAGGGTAAGAGAATGCCCAAAAAGAGCACCTATTTCTTCCCCAAGATCTGGTCTGGCTTCGTATACTACCGTATGGACTGAACACGGGAAAATGTGAAAAGGTGGAGCCGCTGACGGGAATTGAACCCGCGACCTACGCCTTACCAAGGCGTCGCTATACCCCTTAGCCACAGCGGCCTACCCCCCTCAATCCCACTATTATTAATAATAGTTTCTGAACGCTTGCGCATCGGAATCTGTGAACGTTCCAGTAAACCTTCCAGGACTGCGCCTGCAGTAACCTGAACGGTCTCCTTCACAGGAATAACTTTATTGCGCTTACTGTTCTAATCCAGCTCATATGAAGAAGGAGATGAGTGCGTTCGACGTGCGGGCGGTGGTAGAGGAAATGCAGGATCTGGTGGGCTCCTACGTCGACAAAGTCTTCCACTGGGGAGACGGAAACGTCCTCATACGCCTGAACGCCCCAGGTAAGGGAAAAAAGGAGATGTTCTTTAAGAACAAGAAATGGCTTTACCTTGCACAGGAGAGGCCCGACACCCCCACAGCCCCTTCCAGCTTCGCCTCCTTCGTGAGAAAACACGTCGGCAATGCGCGCATCGTCTCCGTTAATCAAGTGGCTTTTGACCGTATCGTCATCGTGGAGCTGTCTAGCAAGGATGCACCCCTCTATCTGATCTTCGAGATATTCGGAGGAGGCAACGTGCTCCTGGTTTCGGAAGGCAGGATAATGAACTGCATGGTGCAGAAGAGTTGGAGGCACCGGCATGTACGTCCGGGCGCCGAATATATCATGCCTTCGTCCCGTTTTGATCCTACTGCGGCAAGTGAGGAGGAATTCATGGAGACGATCAGATCTTCGGACTCGGACCTAGTACGTACCCTAGCCACGCTAATCAACCTAGGAGGACAGTATGCAGAAGAGGTCTGCGTTCGCAATAGCATCGACAAGAGCACCCCTGCCAAGGAGTTGGACGGGGCGTCATTGACGAAGGTATACCAAACCGTGCGCAGGCTCATCGATACGGTGATCTCGGATCGTGAAGCGTCGCTGTATAACGACGGCGAGAGCTTCGTGGACGTCTCACCGATACCCTTAGAGAGCAACGCTCACCTTCAACGGGAAAGCAGGGAGAGTTTCTCCCTGGCGCTTGACGAGTTCTTATCTGGCATCGAAGAGGAGAAAAAGAAGTCCGCCGTCGATCCCTTACTCCAGAAGCTAGATCGACGTATAGAAAGCCAGCGGGAGACTGTACACAACTACCTTGAGGAGGCAGAGGGGTTCCGCCTGAAGGCAGATGCCATCTACGCCCACTATCAACAGGTCGATGAACTTCTGCGTGTGCTGGAGGAACAGTCTAAAAAATTAGACTGGGACCGACTATGTCAGGGTGCGATGAAGATACCCTTCGTACGCTCGATCGATCCCGCCAAACATATGGTGGTCGCCGTCCTCGACGATCACGAAGTGCCCCTGGATTATCTGCAGGGTGTGGATGCCAACGCCTCTCTCCTTTATCAAAAGGGCAAAGAGATCGGTGAGAAGGCAAAGAGAGCAGAGGCAGCGCTGAAGGATACGGAGGGGCAACGCGAGCGTCATCTGAAAGGACTGATGAAAAAGATGGCTGAGCACTCAGACGCCAAACCGACAAAACAGTTCTGGTTCGAACGCTACAAATGGTTTATCAGCTCCGGGGGCTTCCTCGTGCTCGCCGGACGCGATGCCCGCACCAACGACCAGCTGGTTAAAAAACACCTCAAGGAAGACGATATCTACGTCCACGCCGACATCCATGGCGCGCCGTCGGTGGTTGTCAAGGACGGGAGAAACGCAGAGGAAGAAGATCTCCGCGAGGCTGCTACCTTCGCCCTGGCGCAGTCGAAAGCCTGGACCTCGTGCTTTGCAGAGGGTGCGGCTTACTGGGTCTATCCCGACCAGGTGAGCAAGACTGCTCAGCCTGGTGAGTTCGTTCCCCGCGGCGCTTTCATCGTCCGCGGCAAAAGGAACTACCACTACCACCTCCCCGTCCGGCTCGCTGTGGGCGAGATAGAACACGAGTCGGCGCGCAAGATCATGTGTGGTCCGGAGACTGCTGTGAGAAAAAGGTCAGAGCGCTATGTGCTGATCTCTCCCAGCAAGGAGAAAAGAGGAAAACAAGTGGCCCATCTTGCGCGTGAGTTCGATGTGCCGGAGGAGGAGGTGGCAAGGATACTGCCTCCTGGCAATTTTGAGATAACAGATAGACGGGGCTTCAAAAAGGAGTAGTGTGGTGCCCGAGCCGGAATTCGAATCCGGGGCAAGAGATCCGCAATCTCCCAGGATATCCTAGCTACCCCACTCGGGCCTTTTTCAAAAATCCGCGGCTTAGGCCTCTATCTGCTTACGGTAATTGACGATATAGCCGGCGATGCGATTGCGCATGCTGACCGAGCGCACGTCGGTGAGGGTATTGACCATCTTCTTGACTTCGTCGAAATCCCCATTGAATGCCTCGGGGTATTTCTCCAGCAGCTCGAGCGCCACCCTCTTGATGTAAGTGGGTCTTATCTTTCCCATTTTCGTTCACCGAGTAAGGCAGGTTAAGAATATTCCATATTTAAGCGTTGTTGTGAACGCCTTTCAGTATATACCTTCTTAGATAGGACTGGCTCAAAGACGTCTAGGGTTACCGCAACTCAGATCTCCTTCAGGACATGGGCCGCGAACACAAGGCGGACCCGCGTCCTTAAAGATCACCGGGGAAACCTCTTTGCAGAGCTCCAACATCCGATCGGCCATTTCCCTTATTTCCCATTGGGCGCGGTTACAACAGCGCAGAGTGAAGAAATGACGCAGCTCCCGGGCGTTCATGGTGATGGTGATATTGGTGCTACAGGCGTTTGGAAGTACGTATCTAGCGTCCTCCTTGGGTACCGACTCAGCGAGTTCGCGGTAAACGTTCCAGATCTCCTCCATCAAGGCGTTGTAGCGGGCGTGGAGCTTGGGATCGTGAGATATGTTGTGAGGGGTGATGAAACTAGGCTCGGAGAGGGAGACATGACGCTGGCTTTGCTGAGAGAAAGAGGCTATGCGATGACGCACCAACTGATGAGTAAGAGCCCTGGACACGCCTTCCACCGAGAATGTGAAGGATGCATGCTCTATCACAGAATGGTGTCCCATGCCCACAATCTTCCCCAAAACGCGCTCCGCCTGCTCTTGCTCTGCCTTCTCCAATATCGACGACACCCCCTTGGACGAGTAGCACGACTGCCCTGCCGCCGCACATAGGAGATCGGGATCAGGTGTGTGAGCCAGGAGCTTTACCTTCATTGTTTCGCCGCCTCCCCATACAGTATTTCACGACGTACCGAATCCATCTTATCCTCATCAATAATTTCCTTCAGCCTTATTTTCTTTGTTTCCAGGTCCGAAAGCATGGATGCAAGGCCTTCCACGTGTGCATCGCCCACTACCACAAGCACGTTCTCATACCGCTCTGCAGCCTGACGTATGCGGCGGGCCATGCGTTCGTTGCGCTCATCGATAAGCACTTTCACAAGGCTGGGAAAACTCCGGCGCATCTCCTCTAGATATTCGTCCTCGAGGTTGCTGAACATCTCCAATTCCTTCTCTACCGACTTTCTAGAAGAGAAGAAGCCTTTTAGCGAAGAGACTGCTAACCTAAGCTTCTCCCTGGCTGACATGCGTTTGAGAAGATCGCTGACCGCCAGGGAGGCGTCCTCGTCGATGAGCAGAACGTCCGCGCCCACCTTCTCCGCCGCCTCCACTGCGGCGAGCATGTCTCCGCCTACGGTGCCGCCGAACTCGTCGGCTAAACGTCGTTGTTGGTTCGCCATGAAACGATAGAACCACGGGACGTCATCGCGCTCCTTTCCACCGGAAGACCGTATGGAGGCCAAACGCTGTGAGTCCAGCTCCACCAGCACTGCATCTGGCCAGCTGTTCTTAACTATGAAAAAGATCTGCTCCTCTATCCGAAAGACATGCCCGCTGCCGATGAGTGTTATCATTAGAACCTCATAACTACATTTTTAATTAATCTTTTACATTGCTCCCTCTGTGCGCGATGTCCCTTATAGGCTGGTGGTTTTCGATATGGACGGCGTCCTCTTTGATTACGTCTCGTCATGGAAATGGGTCCATGACGTGATGGGAGTAGACAATAGCCAAAACCTAAAGTTGTTCCGAGAGAAATTGATTGATGAAGAGGAGTTCATCCGCCGGGATGTGGCCCTGTGGAAAGAGATTAACCCTAATGTCAGCATAGATGATATAGCCGCTGCTTTTAAAGACATGCCAGTGATCGACGGACTGCAGGAGACAATGGCGGCCCTACGTTACAACGATATCCGCTCGGTAATAGTCTCTGGCGGTATAGACATCGCCGCCAGGAAGATAGCGCTGGCTTATGACTTCGATGCCTATGCGGCCAATACTCTTCTAACCTATGAGGACGGCCGTCTCACGGGCGAGGGGCTGCTGAACGTTGACCTCAGAGACAAAGGAAGAAAGATGAGGGAGTTTATGCAGCATTTCGGCGTAGGCAAGGAAGAAACGGTGGCCATCGGAAACTCCTTCGTCGATGTGAAGATGTTCGAGAACGCCTCTCTCTCGATAGCCTTCAACCCCATCGACGAGGAGGTTACAGAGGCTGCAGACGTGGTGCTGGAATCACGCAATATCACTGATCTGCTGGAATATATCCTGGCGCCTAGGCGCGGGTGATACGCATGGGCTTGCAATAGATGCGTACGATCTTGCGCGCCTCCACGGCACCGCGATGGATCATCCGTCCCTTGGCCTTAATGGCGTGGACGACCGCCAAATCGCCCCCGAAATTGAGGACACCGCCGATGGCAAAACCCCCCACAGGAGCGGCCTCCCACCGGCGCCACCCGGTCTTATCCACATTG